>JBBJNX010000156.1:0-5708 GCA_037721115.1 Candidatus Limnocylindria bacterium | reverse complement strand
CGTCGATGGACCACGAAGTCGCGTCCGCCCTGCGAGCACTGGGTGAGCAACCTCGCGATCTCGTGACCCTGTCATGGGCCGGCCAGGCGCGCGACGAGGAGCAGGATGCTCACTAGGTGCACAAGGCAGTTACCAGCGGCATATCGATACCGATAGCCTGCCATTTCGCACGGATGGAGGTTCTTCCAGGATGGCCCGCCGCCAATGGCTCGCCCCACTCTTCGTCGTCTCGATCGCCCTTGCCGCGTGCGGCAACCAGACGACCCAATCGGCATCCACCGGTCCCAGTGACGCACCGCCCGACGACAGCGCCGCGCCGGCGTCCGAGGCACCGGTTGAGAGTGGTGGGACCCTCGTCGTCGCGATCAGCAGCGATCCGGGACATCTCAACCCGGCGATCACCACCAGCGGCGGCACACACACCGCGGCCGAACTGCTCTACAACGGCCTGGTCGGTCTGGACGACGAGCTGAACCCCATTCCAGAGCTCGCGGACAGCTGGGTGATCAGTGACGACGGCACGACGTACACATTCACCTTGCGGGACGACGTCATGTGGCACGACGGCGAACCATTCACGAGCGCCGATGTCAAGTTCAGCTTCGAGGAGGTTCTCCTGGAGCACCACGCGCGAACTCGCGCGTCGATGAGTTCGGCCCTCGCGTCGATCGAGACTCCCGACGACACCACCGTCATCTTCACGTTCAATGAGCCATATGGCCCGCTCCTGCTCCAGCTCGACGTGACCGAAGCACCGATCGTGGCGCAGCACGTCTACGAGGGCACCGACCCGCTCGAGGCGCCGGCCAACCTGGAGCCGATCGGCACCGGTCCGTTCAAGTTCGTGAGCTATACCCCCGAATCGGAAATCCGCTTCGAGGCCAACGATGACTACTTCCGTGGACGACCCCAGCTCGACGAAGTGGTGCAGCGCATTATCCCCGACCAGGGCAGCGCGGTCATCGCCCTCGAGGATGGCGAAGTGCAGTGGCTCTGGGGGGTCCCGGGGTCAGACCAGGAACGTCTCGCAGCCGACGAGAACATCGAGTTCCTGCGGACGAATCGGAATCCGGGCGGTGCCAACTGCATCATGACCGTGAGCTTTAACCTCGAGAATCCCATCTTCACGAACGTCGATGTGCGCCGAGCATTTGCGCAGGGACTCGACCGTCAGGCGTTCCTCGAGCTCGTGCTCTTCAACGAGGGACGCGTCGCGGAGGCGCCCATCTCGAGCGGCATCGCCTGGGCGCACGCCGATGACGTCGAGATTCCCGGCTATGACGTCGCGGAAGCGGAACGCCTTCTCGACGAGGCTGGCTGGATACGCGATGGCGATGCAGCTCGGACCGCGGACGGCGTCGAGGGAATTGAGGACGGGACAAGCTTGACGGTCGACTTCGTTCACTTCCCGACCTTCGCCCGCTACGGCGAGTTGCTGCGCACCCAGCTGGGCGAGATCGGGGTGGACGTGGAACTCGTTGCGCTCGAGCCGCCGGTGTTCGCTGAGACGGTCTTCACCGAGCGCGACTTCGACACGAACATCATCAGCTACTGCAACGGAAATGACCCGGAGATCGGCGTGCGCCGCATGTACGACTCGGCGCAGATCGGCCCGGTGCCATTCTCGAACGCCGCGGCCTATGCGAATCCGGATGTCGACGCCCTGTTTGCCGAAGCGGTCGCGACGGTCGACCTCGAGACCCGCGGTGAGCTGTATCACGAGGTGCAGGAGATCCTGGTGGAGGACCTTCCCTACATCTGGATTGTCGAGACGGATGCCACTCGAGCATATCGGTCGAACTGCACCGGCTTCATTCCCTACGCGCAGTTTGCCGAAGCGGCTTCCTGCGCCGGCGAGTGACCTTCCGATACGTTCGGAGACGGCTGATCCAGGTCGTTCCAGCGGTCGCCGGGATTCTGCTCGTGGGCTTCGCGCTCATCGAGCTGGCTCCCGGCGACCCCGTCTTGGCGCTTGCCGGTGATAGCGGTGACGAAGCCTACTACGCCGATGTCCGAACACGATTCGGCCTCGATCGTCCGCTGCCCGAGCGGCTTCTGACCTACGCCGCCAACATGCTGCGTGGTGACCTGGGTGTCAGCTACGTCCAGGGGCGTCCGGTGGTCGACATCATCGGCGAGCGATTGCCGCCTACCCTGCTCCTCACCGGCGTGGCGCTCGCGATCTCAACCGCCATCGGCATCGCCCTCGGTGGACTCGCCGCCACTCGCCGCAATCGGCTTCCCGACCTTGGCATCCAGATCTCGACGCTCACCATTGACGCGGCGCCCATCTTCTGGATCGGCCAGCTCGCCATCCTCGGCTTCTCTCTTCACCTCGGAATCTTTCCCGTGCAGGGCATGTCCAGCGCCCAAACGCCCCAGGGCGTCGTCGCCGGCACGCTGGATCTGCTTCGACACCTCGCGCTGCCCGCGCTCGTCCTGGCGCTTGGCGAGATTGCGGTGGTGGCGCGGATCGCACGCATCGCATTCATCGATGAGCTCTCGCAGGACTACGTCCGCACCGCGCGCGCGAAGGGGCTCTCAGAGCGGCGCGTGGTCCTTGTCCACGCGATGCGACGGGCCCTCATCCCGGTGAGCACGGTCATCGGTGGACGGGTCGGCCATCTCATCTCCGGCGCCGTGATCGTGGAGATCATCTTTGGCTGGCCGGGCCTCGGCCGAATGCTCGTCATCGCCATGCAGACACGGGACATGCCGATCATCATGGGAATGTTCCTCATCGTCGCCGTGAGTGTCATCGTCGCCAACCTGTTGACCGACCTGTTCTATGGCTGGCTCGATCCGCGCATTGCGTACCGATAGGGCACGCAGGCGCGGGCGCCTGCGGCAGGCTGCCCGCGCCCGGTCCGCTCGCCACGGCATCAGCCGCTTCGTCCGGACACCGAGCGCAATCATCGGATTGGTGCTCACGGTCGCCCTGTTGGTGATCGCGGCACTCGCCGATCAGATCGCACCCTATGACCCGCTGGCTCTCGTGGGACCGCCGCTGATCGCACCCAGCGCGACTCATCTCATGGGGACGGACGACCTTGGTCGCGACCTGTTCAGCGGCGTGGTCCACGGCACCCGTACGTCGCTCGCCATCGCAGCCGGGGTCGGGGCGCTCGTGCTGGTGGTCGGCCTGGCGATCGGTATCGCCGCGGGCTACCGCGGCGGAATGATCGACGATCTCCTCATGCGCTTCACCGAGCTATTCCAGGTGCTCCCGCGATTCTTCCTGGCAATCGTGGTCATCGCCCTGTTCGGGCCTGGCCTCGATCGGCTCATCATCGTTCTCGGTCTCACATCGTGGCCGACCCTGGCGCGCATTGTCCGAGCCCACACGCTCTCCCTGCGCGAACGTGAGTTCGTAGAGGCGGCGCGCGCGCTCGGCGCCTCTGAGCTGCGCATCATCAGCCACGACATCCTGCCGAACGTGATGCCGACGGCGGTGGTCATGCTGGCGCTGGTGATGGGGCAGGTCCTGCTTCTGGAAGCGAGTCTCGGGTTTCTGGGCCTCGGCGATCCGAATGCCGTGAGCTGGGGATACCTCGCCGGTCAGGCTCAACGATTCCTCCGCGTGGCGTGGTGGCTATCCCTGTTTCCGGGCCTCGCGCTGGTCCTTGCCGTCCTCGCCTTCAACCTCTTCGCCGACGGGCTCAACGACCTGCTGGACCGACGTCATTGATTGACGTGGTCGAGCTATGTGCCAGATGCACTTATCTGGAAGTGCACGTCACCACATACTTCACGATCCTCGCTCGTTCCCATTAGCTGACCACGTACCGCCTCCGGAGGATTCCATGCGACTGCCCGGCCGCACATTCGGGAGAGGCGCTTCGCACTTCTCGGTAGGTCTGATGACGTCGGCAGCACTGCTCACCGCGTGCGGTGGCCCAAGCGTGGAGACCTTCACGGAACAGGCCAACGCTATCTGCACCGACCACGCCGCGACCATCGAAGCGGCTGCCAGCGAGGTATTGGCGGGAGGCCAGCTGCCCTCGCCCGAGGAGTTCGGTCGACTGGCCCAGGAGACGATCATTCCCGAGCTGACTGCCCAGTTCGAGGAGCTCCGCGACGTCGAGCCACCCGCAGAGCTCGCGGCCGAGTACGTGGCCTTTCTCACGACGGGCGAGAAGACCCTGGACGAACTCCGCGCGGATCCATCGATCCTCACGGACGCGACCAATTTCGAGGAAGCGAACGGTCAAGCCGATGCGAGCGGACTCTCCGGAGCCTGCCACATCGGCCCTGGCTAGTCTCGGCACGAACCGTGGCAATCGCGGAGGCCAGTGCGTCGGGCCACGGGGAATTCGAACAGAGCCGGTTTCGCGCGATACGCGGCCCGGCTGGGCTGGTGATGGGATACGTGGCCACCATCCTGGTTCTAGTCACCTTGAACTTCTTTCTGCCCAGGGCGCTGCCAGGGGAACCGTTGGAGGCCCTCAGCAATCCGCGCTCCCCCACCTTCATCGGCGATCAGGAGCGTCGGCTGGCCGTGGAGCAGTACTACGGCCTTGACCGCCCGGCGGGAGAACAATTCCTCGCGTACCTTGCTGGGCTGATGCGCGGCGACCTCGGCACATCAATTCGATACAACGTTCCCGTTTCGACGTTGATCGCCGAGCGGCTGCCATGGACGCTGCTTCTTGGCGGAACGGCATTGACGGCGGGCACAATGGGCGGCGTCGTGGCAGGGATCAGATCAGGATGGAGGCGGGGTCGGGACGGCGATCGGCTGTTGCTGCCACTCTTCGTCGCGCTCGACAGCGTGCCGATGTTCGTGGTGGCGTCGGTGATCATCTCCCTGTTCGCCGTCCAGCTCGGGTGGTTCCCGCTCTCGGGAGCACGAACGCCCTTCTCAGACGCGTGGCCTCCATGGCGGCAGGCGTTGGACATCGGCCATCATCTGCTGTTGCCTGCGGGCCTGCTGGCCGTGCAGTTCTCCGCCTTCCAGTTTCTCGTGATGCGGGCGAGCATGATCGGCGAGCTCGGCTCGGACTACATCAGGCTCGGGCGAGCCAAGGGCATGACCGATCGGATCTTGAAGTATCGATACGCAGCGCGAAATGCGCTGCTGCCGACCGTGAGCGTGGTCGGTCTCCAGGCCGGTCTGGCGGTGAGCGCCACGATCTTCGTGGAGGCCGTCTTCGCATACCCGGGGCTCGGGCGCCTGATGGTCGAAGCCATTGCAAGCCGAGACTACCCGGCTATTCAGGGCGTGTTCCTCATCGTCACCGTGATGGTGCTGACGGCCAACCTGGCAGCGGATCTGGCTTATCGGCGGCTCGACGTCAGGACACGGCGGTGATGGCCAGCGCGTCATGGTTCCTCAAGATCGGTGGAGCCATCACCGGCGTATTCCTGCTCCTGGTCGTAGCGGGTCCGGCACTGGCGCCATATGATCCGCAGGCGGTCGTGGGTGCATCCCTGGTTGCGCCATCCGGCGCCCACCTTCTGGGCACAAACGATGCTGGCCAGGACATTCTCTCCCAGCTCCTCGTCGGAACTCGCGCTTCCATGCTGACCGGCATCCTCGCCGCCACGCTTGCCGTGGCGGCCGGTGTCCTCGTGGGAGCCACGGCCGGACTGCTGGGCGGTTGGGCGGATCTCGTGGCAATGCGAATCGTGGACGTATTCCTGGCAATCCCGGCTCTGCCCCTGATGATCCTGATCGCATCCCTGGCCGGCCCGTCCCGGGCGGCGAT
>JBBJNX010000155.1:0-5731 GCA_037721115.1 Candidatus Limnocylindria bacterium | reverse complement strand
CGCTCTTCCTGCACCTCTATACCCGCCGTGTCCAGGTGCTGGAACGGTGAGCGGACAGGCACCCGGCGAGACGCTTCCGCCGCCGATCACCGTCGTTGGCCCCGTGGCATGGCTGCGCCAGAACCTGTTCTCGGGCTGGGCCAACGGGCTGATCACGGTGCTCATCGGCGCCGCGCTCATCTGGCTTTTCCTGCAGGTCGGTCAGTGGGCTGTGACCGAGGCCCGCTGGAGCGTGGTCACCAACAATCTGCGCCTGTTCCTCATCGGTCAGTACCCGGCCGAGCAGGCCTGGCGGCTGTTGCTCAACCTCGCCATGCTGTCGGTCCTGGCCGGGCTGTCGGCCGGTGTCTTCGGCCAGGCGACGCGCGCGCTGGCCATCACGCTGGCGGCCTGTCAGTTGATCATCGCCGTCCTCATCCTTGCCTCGCCGCTCGGCATCGTGCCCGCGCTGGCACTGACGCTCAACGCGGGCATCGTTCTGGTCGGGTTCGTCGCCGGCCTCAAGGGCCTCGTGCCGCGCCGGCTTCTCAGCATCGCGTGGCTCCTCTCGCTGCCTGTGTCCTTCGTGCTCCTCGCCGGGATCGGAGCGACATCGATCCCGTCGGTCAGCACAAACGTCTGGGGTGGCCTGCTGCTCACTGTTCTGATCGCGGTGGTGGGCATCCTGCTCTCCTTCCCGCTGGGCGTGGTGCTGGCGCTGGGGCGCCGCAGCCAGCTCCCGGTCGTGCGGATCCTGAGCACCGGATATATCGAAATCATCCGTGGCGTGCCGCTCGTCACGATCCTGTTCATGGCCGACATTATCCTGCCGCTCTTCCTCCCCGGCGAGTGGCGGCTCGACCGCGTGGCGCGAGCGATGGGCGGCGTGACCCTTTTCTCGGCCGCGTACGTGGCCGAGAACGTGCGCGGCGGCCTCCAGGCCATCCCGACCGGCCAGATCGAAGCCTCGCAGGCTCTCGGATTGAGCGGCGCACAGACGAACCTCTACATCGTGCTGCCGCAGGCGCTGCGCTCCGTCATCCCGGCCAACGTCGGTCTCTTCATCAGCCTGCTCAAGGACACGACGCTCGTCACGATCATCGGCCTCCAGGAGATTCTGGGAATCGGGCGGGCGGTCCTCGCCCAGCCGGACTCGTTCGGCGCGCACCTGGAGGTCTACGCATTCGTTGCCGCCGTCTTCTTCGTCCTCTGCTACGCGATGTCCCAGGCAAGCTACCGGCTCGAGCGCGCGCTCGGCGTGGGAACGCGCTGATGCGGCGATGACCATGATTCAATGCCAGATAAGGGTGAACCGATGACCGACCAACCAACCGAGATCATCGTCGCGCGCGACGTGCACAAGTGGTTCGGCCAGCTGCACGTGCTGCGCGGGATCAACCTGACCGTGACGGCGGGCGAGGTGGTCGTCATCTTCGGGGCCTCCGGCTCGGGGAAGTCGACCTTCATTCGCACCATCAACCGGCTCGAGGAGCATCAGCGTGGCGAGATCGTGGTGGACGGAATCGAGCTGACGAACGACGTTCGCAACATCGCCGCCATCCGCCGCGAGATCGGGATGGTGTTCCAGTCGTTCAACCTGTTTCCTCACCTGACCGCGCTCCAGAACATCACCCTGGCGCCGATGCGCGTACGCAAGTACGCACGGGCAGAAGCCGATGCGGTCGGCATGAAGCTGCTCGAACGCGTCGGGATCCCGGAGCAGGCGCACAAGTTCCCAGCCCAGCTGTCCGGTGGCCAGCAGCAGCGGGTGGCCATCGCGCGGGCGCTCGCAATGAACCCCAAGATCATGCTGTTCGACGAGCCGACCTCGGCGCTCGACCCGGAGATGATCAGCGAGGTGCTCGACGTGATGAAGGGGCTCGCCAGCGAAACGGGCATGACGATGATCTGCGTCACGCACGAGATGGGCTTCGCGCGCGCGGTCGCCAATCGCATGGTCTTCTTCGATCACGGCCTCATCGTCGAGGAGGGACCGCCGCAGCAGATCTTCGAAGCGCCGATCCACGAGCGGACCAAGCAGTTCCTTTCGCAGATCCTGCACTGATGTCTGATGCTGGCCACCCGAGGGTCAGCTTAGTCGGTTAGCTAAGTCCACCTGGTAAGGAATGCCGAGTCTCCATGCATGCCAGCGCTAATCTGGGCAAATCTATGACTCAGGTTTGACCCGGGCGCCCCGACCACTCTAGGCTGCAATCGCCGCTCACTCTGATCCCGCGTATCGGTGACCGATCGCCCTTGTCAGCAATGCACCTCGACCTTGACACAATCCGAGTCCGATTCGCCACCTTCCGCGCGCATTCGGCGCAGGAACGCGAACGCCTCGCCCACGAACCTCCGACGGCTCGCGTGACCGAGCACGTGCTCCTCGACACCTGTCATCGCGTGGAGCTGGTGTCCGTCGAAGCGGGGGCGCGGACCGATGACGCCCAGATCACCGGACGCGACGCCATCAGGCGCGTCTTCACGGTCGTCGCAGGGTTCGACTCCGCGGTCGTGGCCGAGGAGCAATTGTTGGGACAGGTGCGCGGTGCCTACGAAGCGGCGCTCGCGAACGGCTCGACAGGGCCGATTCTCAACGAGATGTTTCGCCGTGCCCTGCGCTTCGGCCGAGGCGTCCGGAGCCACGCGAGACCCGGCGCGTATCGGTCCCTGGCAGACCGAGGCGCCGCCTGGCTCAACGATCGGCTGGGAGGATCCGCTGCCAGAGTGGTCGTCGCCGGCACCGGTGAGATGGGCCGGCTGGTCGCCACGCGGATCGCTGAGCACGGGCATCACATCACGGTCCTCTCGGCATCCACAGAACGCGGGGGCCAGCTCCTGGAGCGGCTTCCGGGGGACGGCCACCGACTACATGTCGGCGCCATCACCGCGGAAAGCCTCGTCGGCGCCGACGCGATCGCTCTCGCGGTGCGCACCAGCATGCCGGTCTTGACCGCCGGGCTCGTCCAGGAGCCCACGCCGTGGGTTCTCGACCTGTCAGCGCCGAGTGCTGTCGACTCAGCCACCGCGCACTCCCTGGGGAACCGGCTGATGAGCCTTGATGCGCTGGGGGCTCTGGACGGCAGCGCGCCGGTGCTCGATCCGGCCGTGGAACGGCGGCTCCGCGCGGAGCTGGAGCGCGAGGTGGAGGCCTTCATCGCCTGGCTCGAGGCGCGGCGCGGGGCCGATGCGCTCGAGGTGCTCCACGGCGAGGCCGACGCTGTCCGACGCCGGCACCTGGCCAAACTCCGCGGGCGCGCATCGCTCGACCAGCGCCAGCTGGAAGCGGTGGAAGCCGCGACGACGGCGATGCTGGGCGATCTGCTCCACGGTCCGTCGGTCGAGCTGCGGCGCGGCGGCGCCGATGCCGACACCGTCCGCCGCCTCTTCCGGCTCGAGCGATGACCACCACAGCGACGCTCCGCATCGGGACGCGAGAGAGTCGGTTGGCCCTTGCCCAGGCCCGGATCGTCGCCGGCGCCATCGCACCCATCCTCGGTCACGCGCAACTGGTGCCGATCTCCACCCACGGCGACACGATCAGCGCGAAACGCCCGAACGCGGGCTGGGTCGCCACCGACGGCCAGTTCACCCGTGAGCTGGAACGGGCGCTGCTCGACGGCCGCGTCGACCTGGTCGTGCACTCGTACAAGGACCTGCCGACGGCGCTCGTCGACGGCCTCGTCATCGGCGCGGTGCTCGAACGAGCGGACGCCAGGGACTGCCTGCTCGCTGCCAACGGCGAAACACTCGAGGGTCTCCCGTTCGGCGCCCGCATCGGCACGAGCTCGCCTCGACGCGCGGCACAGCTGGCAGCCGCCCGAACCGATCTGATCGCCACGCCGATTCGAGGCAACGTCGAAACGCGCCTCGCCCGCATGTCGGCCGGAGAGTTCGACGCCCTCATGCTGGCTGCCGCCGGATTGGATCGGCTGGGAATCGACGTCCCGGGGCACGCTCGCCTGCCGTTCGAGCTCGTCCTGCCGGCGCCCGCCCAGGGAGCGCTGGCGGTGCAGGTGCGTGCCGCGGATACAGAGCTCATCGCTGCGCTCACTCGGGTGGACCACGTGGCGACGCGCGTCGGGGTCGATGCGGAGCGCGCGCTGCTGCGCCAGATCGGCGGCGGTTGTCTGGCGCCACTCGGCGCGCTCGGAGAGGTGACCGACGGCACACTGCGGCTGCGTGCGGCCTTCGAAACGCTCGATGGAACGAGCGTCCGCGCCGAGGCTTCGGGCCCGGTCCGCAATGCAGGGCGCATCATCGCCGAGGTCGCCGCGCAGATCGTGCCGGCATGACACGCCGGATTCTCGTCACCCGGCCGTCGGGTCAGGCCGAGGAGCTCGGCAGGCTGCTCCTCGAACGAGGGGTCACGCCCCTGCACGTACCCACGGTCGAAATCGACGTCGATTCGAGCGCCGCCGACCTCGATGTGATGCTCATCGGCCTTGATGGCGCGGACTGGCTCGTGCTGACCAGCGCAAATGGGGCTCAGGCTCTCGCCGCGAGACTCGGCGCGAAACGCACCAGGCTGCCCGAGAAGACTCGCGTCGCGGCGGTCGGTCCGGCCACGGCGGAGGTACTCCGGACGGCCAACATCCGTGTCGACCACGTGCCGGACGAGTACCTGACCGTCCTGATCGCCGACGGCCTCGGTGACCTCGAAGGCAGGCGCGTCGTCCTGGCACGGGCGGATGCGGCGACCGCGGACCTGCACGAGGCGCTCGTCGCGCGCGGCGCGCTGGTCGAGGAGGTGGTCGCGTACCGAACTGTCGAGGGCCCCGGCTCCAGCCGAGACCCGCTTCGCGCGGCGCTTCAACAGGACCTCGACGGTATCGCGTTCACGAGCGGCTCGACCGTGCGCGGGCTGACGCGACTCGCCTCCCCCGTCGACCGCGGACGCGCACGAACGCTTCCCGCCTTCTGCATCGGCCCCGTCACCGCGGCGGAGGCACGCAACTCGGGGTTCCACATCGCCGCGATCGCGCCCGAGCACACCGCCGTCGGTCTGGCCGGCGCAATCGCCACCCACTTCGCGCGGGAGAAGCGATGACCGCCTTCCATGGCCAACGCCTGCGGCGCACGCCGGCCCTTCGCGAGCTCGTGCGCGAGACGCGGCTCCATCCGGCCATGCTCGTTGCACCGCTCTTCATTCGCCCGGGACACGGCATCCGCGAGGAGATCGGCTCGATGCCGGGGCAGCATCGAGTCAGCGTCGACGAGCTACCGGCAGAGGCGCATCGACTGCTCGAAGCGGGCGTCAGATCGGTCCTGCTCTTCGGCCTGCCGGAGTTCAAGGATGCCGAGGGATCCGGTGCATGGGCGGACGACGGGATCGTGCAGCAGGGAATCCGGGAGCTGCGGCGAGCGGTGGGCGACCAGCTGGTCGTCATCGCCGATGTCTGCCTGTGCGAATACACCTCACACGGGCACTGCGGCATCCTGCGCGATACATCGGTCGACAACGACGCGACCCTGCCGTCGCTGGCTCGCAGTGCCGTATCGCTGGCTGACGCCGGTGCCGACATCGTGGCCCCTTCGGCCATGATGGATGGGCAGGTCGCCGCCATCCGCGAGGTGCTCCCGGACACGCCGATCCTGGCCTACGCCGCCAAGCACGCATCGGCCTTTTACGGACCGTTTCGAGAGGCCGCCGACTCCGCCCCGGCCTTCGGGGATCGACGCTCGTACCAGATGGATCCTGCCAACGGCCGCGAGGCCGTGTCCGAGATCCTCGCCGACGTCGAGGAGGGGG
>JBBJNX010000154.1:0-5754 GCA_037721115.1 Candidatus Limnocylindria bacterium | reverse complement strand
AGTCGACGGCCTCTACGTCGTCGACGCCGATCCGGCCCGTGCGCGGGAAGTCGCTCACCGCAGCGGCGGCGTGGCGGTCACCTTCGAGGCGGCCATCGAGGCGGCCGAGGCCATCATCATCGCCACGCCACCCGAACTGCACCGCGTCGCGGTCGAAGCGGCGATCGATGCCGGTTGCCACGTCCTGTGCGAGAAGCCGCTGACCGAATCGCTCGAAACGACCATCGCGCTCACACGCCGCGTGGAGGAGTCCGGCGCGCACGTCGAGCTCGGGTTCCAGCGCCGCCACGACGCCGGCTTCATGGCCGCGAGGGGTGCAGCAACCGGACGCATCCACCTCGTGCGCCTGACCGCTCACGACCCGCTCGTTTCGCCGCGTCCCGTGCCATCGGGACCGCCGCCGGAGGTCGCCCCGATCTTCCGTGACTCATCGATCCATGACTTCGACGTCGTCCGCTGGCTCACGGGCCAGGAGGTCACTGATGTCTCGGTCACCGCCGGCCGTCGTGACGGCAGCCTTGCATCTGACCCTCGCGAGATCGAGAGCGCCATCGTCACCATGCGCATGTCCGGAGGCACCCTGGCCGTGCTCGAGGCCAGCTGGCTGCATCCCACCGGTTACGACACCCGCATCGAGCTGGTCTCCGATGCCACAGCCGTCAGCGGTGGCCTCTCGCCACGGACGCCCTCACGCCACGCCGACTGGACCGCTGCGACAGCCGGCTGGTCCGGGTATCTCGAACGCTTCGAGCCTGCGTATCGTGCCGAACTCGCCGCGTTCCTCGAGAGTTGCCGGGGCGTGCGTCCGCCGGCGACCAGGGCCCGGGACGGACTCGAGGCGATGCGCATCGCGGTCGCCGCCACCCGGTCATTCACTGAGGACCGACGGGTTGACCTCTCGGAGATCGCCCACCTCGACAGGGCGATCGCCTGATGCGCGTGGCACAGCTCGGCGCGGGGCGCATCGGCGCGATGCATGCGGAGATCCTGGCGGGCATGGTGGAGCCGGGCGCGCTCGTCGTGGCCGACGTCGATCTGGCGCGCGCGCAGGCGGTCGCCACTGCCGTCAGTGCGGAGGCGGCCGAGATCGGTCCAGCCATCCAATCTGCCGATGCGCTCGTCATCGCCGCCAGCAGCACCGCGCATCCCGAGCTGATCCGGGCCGGCATCACCCGGAACATCCCGATCTTCTGCGAGAAGCCGCTGGCCACGGACCTGGAGGAGACAAAGCGGCTGGTGGACGAGGTCGAAGCCTCCGGAATTGCGTTCCAGCTGGGCTTCCAGCGCCGCTTCGACGCCGCCTACTGCGAGGGGAGGCGCCTTGTGGAAGACGGATCCCTTGGCCGGCTCTACGTCGTCCGCCTGGCCGGGCATGATCCGGAGCCGCCGCACGAGGCATACATCCCGGCCTCCGGCGGCATTTTCAATGACTTCAGCGTCCACGATTTCGACGTCACTCGCTGGCTGACCGGCCAGGAGATCGAAGAGGTCTACGCCGATGGCGACGTGCTCGGCTTCCCGATGTTCGCGAAGTACGACGACGTCGACACGGCGGTCGCCACCCTGCGGCTTTCGGGCGGGACGCGCGCCATCCTCTCGGTGACCCGCCATGACCCGCTCGGCTACGACATCCGGACCGAGCTGTTCGGTTCGGGCGACAGCGTGACCATCGGGCTGGGACCGCGGACGCCAATGCGTTCGCTGGAACCGGGAGTGCCGGCGCCGGCCGGTCCGGCATGGTCGATGTTCATCGACCGCTTCCGCGAAGCGTACGAGAATGAGCTGCGCGCATTCCTGCGGGTAGCTCGCGGCGAGGAGGAGAGCGCCTGCACGGCGCGAGATGGGCTCGAGGCGATGCGCGTGGCGGTCGCGGCGACGCGATCTCTGAAAGAGCACCGACCGGTACGGATCTCGGAGGTAACGTAACGATCATCAGTCCCGCGCGAGTCATCGGCGCGCACCGGCACCTTCGACAAGGCCGATCTGACCACGACGCAGCTGCTCGAACATATGGGCGGTGGCGCCGAGCTTGCTGAGATCGAGCACGAGCTCGAGAAGCCGATCCCGGCCGGCTGAGTGCCATGGGTGGGATTCGGCGTACCGGATTCCACCCGGTCGGTTTCGCCATCGTCGGACGAGAGCATGGTGTATATACGGATATACTCCACAGTCTGGGGGTCGCGTCCGCACACCAACGCCCGGATGGTCACGGTAATTCAACCGACCACCAGCAAACTGGCACCGCGCTTGCGCATCGGCCTGATATGGGAACACATCAAGCTCCGCTGGCGGTGATCGTCAAAGGTGCCCTGGCCGGGGCTGCGGGAACGGCCGTGATGAGCGCTTTCATGGAACGCGCTCCCAAACTCCTCGAGGGAATGGGGGTTCGGCTGCCTGCTGAACAACCCGGGCCGACCGCGCCCGATTCCCCGAACGAGGCGCTCGCGCAGCGCGTCGCCAAGGGGGTCGTCAGGCAACCCCTCGACGCAGAAGAGAAAACGACGGCAGGCGAAGCGGTCCATTGGACGTACGGAGCAGCGTGGGGCGCCTTCTTCGGGGTCATGCAGTCGACGCTGAAACTGCCCCACCTCGTCCACGGCACCATCTTTGGCGTGCTCGTCGGAGTCGTCGCCGACACACTGCTACCCGCGATGCGGCTTCAGCGTGATCCCCGCACCAATCCGGCGCCGACGAATCTCATGCACATGGGCGCGCACGTCGTCTACGGCATCGCAACCGCCACCGTGTACGGGATCCTGAACTTCGGCCGACGCGGCTAGGCGTCGCGCGCGACGAGATCCTCGAGCGTTTCTCGGCGGCGGCTGAGGCGCAGCGTCCCGCCCTCGATCACTGCCTGCGCCGCACGCAGCCGGCCGTTATACGTCGAGGCCATCGCAAGGCCATAGGCTCCCGCCTGCCCGATCGCGAGCAGCGCTCCCTCGCCAGAGGCCTCTTCAAGGTGGTAAGAAAGCACGTCGCCCGCCTCGCAGATCGGCCCGGAGAGCGTCCAGTCCCGGTCATGTGGCGGCAAGTCGGCGCCCGGCGTGAGGACGGTCACCGGGTGGAGGGCGCCGTAGAGCATCGGTCGCAGGAGTTCGGTCATGCCCGCGTCCGCGATCAGGTGGCCGCGAGCCTGGACGCGGACCACACGCGTCAGCAGCCAGCCGGCATGCCCCACGATGCTGCGACCGGGCTCGACGATCAGGCGCGTCCTCTCCGCCAGATGCGGCCGAACCGCTGCAGCCCATTCGGCTGGGGCTCCGGCGAAGCCACCTCCGAGGTCGATCCGGGGCACGTCGAACTCCCGGGCCAGACCTCCCACCAGGGCCGCAAGCCGCCCAAACGGTTCGGAGTCGTCGATATTGGAACCGATGTGCGCGCCGATGGAGCTCAGCTGGCGCCCGGCCCGCCTCAGCAAATCGAGGGCCGTCGGCAGTTCGTCAAGCCCGAGCCCTAACTTCGCGCTGACCATGCCGGTGGCCAGGTGCGGGTGCGTGTCCGCCTCGAGGCCCGGGTTGACCCGCAGGCCAATCCTTCCAGGCCCCGCCCGCAGCAGCGCATCGAGTGCGCCGAGCGATTCGGCGTTCACGAGAGCCCCGGCGGCAAAGGCATGCGCCAGGTCGGCATCGGTCTGTCCGACGCCGTTGACGACGATCCGCTCGGGCGGGCATCCAGCGCGCAAGGCGAGCGCCAGCTCGACGGGACCGACAACCTCGAAGCCGAATCCCTCATCGGCGAGACGTCGCAGGAGTGCCGGGTCGGGGTTCGCCTTGATTGCGTACGCGACGAGCCCTCCTGGCAAGGCAGTTCGCCAGGCGTGAGCCGCGGCCGCCGCCGCGTCGAGATCGGTGACGTACAGCGGCGTCCCCCACCGCTCGGCCGCCTCGCGCAGATCTCCAGCCGGCAGGTTCGTCACGGACCGGTCTCGTTCATGCCGCTTTTTCCGGTGCCCGAGACGCGCCAGTGCAGTGGCTCCTCCAGCTCATCGGCGCGACAGCTGATCGCGCGCGGCGGATCGGCGCGCTCCGCGACCAGCTCGAACCGATGCGCCATGCCGTCCGGCGTGGTGAGCGTCACCCTCGCGTGATCTCCTGCAACCTCGGCGCCCTCGAGACGAACATCGCCGCACTCCGCGATTCGCCGGCGGATGCGCAACGCCTGCTCCGCGACCTGCGCGGGAGCCGGCCAGGCTGAGCGCCCGCGCAGAAGCGACGGATCAAGCCGACCGTCGAGAAAGGCATCGGCGAGTCGGGGGCCATCGGCAGCAGTGACACGCCCGTACACGATTCCGTCGGGAAGGCAGACAAGATTGCCGGCGAACCGATGCCCGCCGAGATGCGTGCATTCCCACGTGCGCTCGGCGTGACGCACCGCGAGGGCGGTCATCAACGCTCGTCCGCGCAGGGCGCAGCAGGCGTCGCGCTTGCCGTTGGTGCAGACCAGGAAGATCGGGTCATGCATTGTGGCGCCAAACTCGGCGATCGGCCCATCGGCTACGGAGTCAATCGTCACCTCCGATGGATCGCGCACGGTGCGGATCGCCATCTCGCGCGTGTTCGTGTCCACCAGCATCACCCGCCGGACGGCATCCGCGGCGGGATTGCCTTCGCGTCTGCGCACAAGCAGGACCCGCGTCCCTCGCCTCTTGGCCGCGCCCGCGAAATCCGCACCGAGAACATCCTTGACCGCGTCGGTGCCCCAGGCACTGCGGTCCTCGACCAGCAACCATCGAACACGCTGATCAACGCTGCCGATCATCGGCTCGCCAAGCTCCTCGGCCAGTGCCGAGCAGCGCATCGGTGCCCTCATGGTCATGCCTGATCAGCGTCCGGGATCGACTGGAGCGTGCGAACCGGAGAGAAAAGGACGGGCAGGAAGCCGATGAATGAGCCGATGGCCCCGACCCAGATCGTGGCCTGCAACCCGACGCTCCCGCCGAGAAGGCCGCCCGCGATCGAGCCGACCGGGATCGTTCCCCACACGATGAAGCGCATCGTGGCATTCATGCGGCCAAGCATGCGGTCCGGGGTGATCGCCTGGCGCAGGCTGACCTGGTTGATGTTGTAGATGACCGCCGTGGCCGCGCCGATGACGCCACTGGCAATCAGGAACGGGATCGGTGCATCCCGCGGGGCGACCGCGACGAACACCAGGGCCAGCGGGGAGGCGAAGGCGCTCCACACGATCGTGCGTCCCATCCCGAACCGGCGCGCCAACCGTTCCGCGCTGAGCGCTCCGATGAGCACGCCGAGGTTGGCGATTCCAAAGATGATGCCGATCGTGCCCGCGGTGATCCCGAGCTCCTCGACGATGTAGAACAGCAGGATCACCCCGCCGATATTGCCGAACAGGTTGAGGGTGCCGGTGCAGGCGGCGATCGATCGCAGGAAGCGGTGCCCGAGGACGTACCGCAGCCCTTCCGCGGCCTCGGTCCGCATGGATGGACGCAGGCCCGTGGCCGGATCGTGTGCCGGCGGTGGCAGTGACCTTCCAGTTCCTCCCGTTCATCCTGCTCACCATTCCGGCGGGCGTGTCCGACCGCATGCGTCGGAAGCCGATCCTGATCGGGGCCGATATCGGTCGTGCGCTCCTGCTGACCTCGATCCCGGTGGCATTCGTGGGTGGGTGGCTCTCGATCCCGCAGCTGTACGTCGTCGCCTTCGCCGTCGGTTGCCTGGAGGTCTTCTTCGACGTGGCATACCAGTCGTACCTGCCCGCGGTCGTCGAGCGCGACCAGCTGGTCGAGGGGAATTC
>JBBJNX010000153.1:0-5828 GCA_037721115.1 Candidatus Limnocylindria bacterium | reverse complement strand
GTGCCTTCGGTGGGCGCGCCGAGGTGATGAACGTCATCGAGCGCTTGCCGGAGCCGGGTCCAGTGGCGGGCACGGCGCTGGAGCACACGACCATCCCCGGAGGCGCCACGCGCGTGGCCCACCTCGGGACCTTCAATGGCAACCCCTTGTCGATGGCCGCCGGCGTAGCCGTGCTGACGCGCATCCTGACCAGTGACGTGTACCCCGCGCTGCACGCCCTGGGTGAGTCGCTCACCACCGCCTGCCAGGCGGTCATCGACGAGTTCGGCCTGCCCGGCTACGCGATCAACGTAGGCCCCAAGGGCTGCGTCATGTTCACACCGGCCCGGGTGACCAATTATCGCGACTTCATCGGCCTGGACTCCGAGCTGTGGGCGGCCTCCTTCTTCTATCTCGCGAATCGCGGCATCCTGCTACCGCCGGGACCGGACGATCAGTGGACGCTCTCGGTCCAGCACTCCCCTGCCGACATCGACCGCTACGTCAGCACGTTCCGTGACTTCGCAGCGGAGCTGACCGCGGCCTAGTGCGACAGCTCGGCCAGCGTCCGAGCCACGGTGTCCACGGCCGAGTCGACCTCATCGTCCGTCGTCATCAGCGGCGGGATGAAGCGCACGACGTGTCCGTATATCCCGCAGCTCAGAAGCAGCAGATGTCGCTCCAGCGCGCCGCCCAGGAGGCGCTTGGCTAGGTCGGGCCGCGGTCGAAGCGAGACCGGATCGGCGAACTCGAGGCCGACCATCAGGCCCCGGCCGCGCACCTCGGCCACTGAGTCGACGGAGGCGGCGACTTCCTGCAAGCCGGCCAGCAGCCGCTCGCCCTGGCGGCGCGCGTTATCCACCAGGCCCTCGTCGTGGATGACATCGAGCGTCGCCAGGGCGGCGGCGCAGGCTACGGGGTTGCCGCCGTACGTGCCGCCATGCGCACCGGGCGGGAACGCGTCGATCAGCGAGCGACGGGCCATCAGACCCGACAGTGGAAGACCCGACGCGATGCCTTTGGCCATCACCACGATGTCGGGCGCCGTGTCGGTCCACTCACTCGCGAAGAAGCGGCCGGTACGGCCGAAGCCCGTTTGTACCTCATCGGTGATGAGCAGGATGCCGTGTCGATCAGCGATCTCGCGCAGCGCAGGCAGGAAGCCGTCGGGCGGGACGATGTACCCGCCCTCGCCCAGGATCGGCTCGACCAGGAAGGCAGCGATGTCGTCGGGGTATGCGAGGGTCGCGAAGAGCTCATCGATAGCGGCCATCGTATGAGCCAGGGCGGCCTCGGGACCGCCCAAGCGGAGTGCATCCGGGAACGGCACGAATTGGACGCCACCGGGCAGTGGCTCGAAGTGCCCACGGTTCTTGACGGCACTGCTGGTCAGGGCCATGGCGCCGTGTGTCCGGCCGTGGAAGCCGCCCCGGAACGCGATCACCAGAGGGCGTCGCGTAGCGATCTTGGCCAGCTTGACGGCACCCTCGATGGCCTCAGCGCCGGAGTTGGAGAGGAAGAGCCCGGCGGGCTCACCCAGCGTGGCAAGGCCCGGGAAGTGGCGCGGCAGCCGCTCGTGAAGCTCCAGTCCCGGCTTGTGGTAGACGATGTTCTGCTGGCCGTGGATGAGCCGGCTAGCCTGCTCCGCGATGGCCGCGCTCACGCGCGGATGCGCGTGACCCGTGTTGACGACGCCGATGCCCGAGGTGTAGTCGAGGTACCGCTCGCCATCGATGGTCTCGAGCCAAGAGCCGCTGGCGCGCTCTACGACCAGGTCGGTGTTGCGCGCCCAAACGCGGGGGATGCCGTCCCGCCGTGACAGCCACGTCTGGGTATCCGTCGCCGCGCTGACCGTCACGACGCGACCCTCCGGCTGCGTGCCAGCTCGGTCCCCTGCCGCCGCCGCGCCCAGACGATCTGGGCAGCGATGGTCGCGAAGGCGACGACGAAGATGAGCGTGCCTAGGACGTTGACCTCGGGCGGCACGCCGAAACGTGAGGCGCCGAAGACCCAGAGGGGGAAGGTGCGCGTTTGGCCTGACACGAACGAGGTGATCACGTAGTCGTCGATGGACAGGACGAAGGCCAGCAGCCCGGCGGCCACGATTCCCGGCAGGATCAAGGGGAACGTCACCTTCCGGAAGGTCGTCCAGCCATCCGCACCCAGGTCCATGGCTGCCTCCTCCAGGGCTCGGTCGAAGCCGGCGATACGCGCTCGGACGGTGACCACCACATAGCTGATGTTGAACATCACGTGGGTGATGATGATGGTAAGGAGGCCGCGCTGGACGCCGGCCGTCACCCATAGCGTGAGCAGCGACGCGCCAAGGATGACTTCCGGCGTCGCCATCGGCACATAGATCAGCAGGTTGGTGGGTCCCCGCCCACGAAATTGATAGCGCGTCAGGGCAAGCCCGATCAGGGTACCGAGGACAGTGGCACCCAGCGTCGCCACGACCGCCACGATCAGGCTGGTGATCATCGGTCCGGTGACGTCCGGCCGGCTCCAGACGTCGAGGTAATTCTGCGCAGTGAAGCCTTGCCAGGTGATGTTCTGGCGCCCGCGGGGATCGTTGAACGAGAAGGCGACCATGACGACGATGGGGATGAAGAGGTACAGCACGGCCAGAGCCGTGTAGACGGGCAGCACCGCGTGAGCGAGCCGAGAGCCCAGCGGCTTCCTGCGCAGCGGCGCCTTCATCCGCGTGTCAACGCATCGGAGCCCACCCAGCGGGCGTAGATCGCCACCAGGGCGAGGACCGCAGCCATCAGCACGAAGCCCAGAGCGGCTGCTTCCGGGTAGGCGTTGTTCTGGATGAACAGTCGCTGGATCACGTTCCCGATCATCGTCGTGTCGCGGCTGCCGAGGATGGCAGCGTTGATGAAGTCGCCGATGGCGGGTATGAACACGAGCAGCGACCCGGCGAACACGCCCGGCATCGAGAGCGGCAGGGTCACTCGCAAGAAGGTCTGCAAGCGGCTGGCGTACAGGTCCTCTCCGGCTTCCAGGAGGTGTCGATCGATCCTCTCCAGGGCCACATAGAGCGGCAGCACCATGAAGGGCAGGAAGTTGTAGGTCAGTCCGCTGATGACGGCCGCCGGCGTAGCGAGGACGCGAAAGGCCGGGTCGAGCAGACCGATCTCCTTCAGCGAACCCAGCAGGAAGCCGTTGTCGGCGAGGATCAGCTTCCACGACAGCGTGCGGATGATGAACGCCGTGAAGAAAGGCAGGATGACGAGCAGGAGCAGGATCGTCTTCGCTCGTCCCCCTCGGAACGCGATGGTGTACGCGATCGGATAGCCGATCAGCAACGTGAGCACGGTGACGGTCAGTGCATACCACAGCGAGCGAACGATCTGGGGGGCCCAGTCGCTCAGCACCTCCCCGTAGATGGGGAAGTTCCAGGTCAGGCTGTAGCCGGAGCCGAGCGATCCTTCCTGCAGGCTGACCGAGGCCATGACGACCATCGGCACCACGAAGAAGGCGACCAGCCACAGGCCTCCGGGGAGGAGGAAGAGATACGGCGTGGACCGGCGCAGGCGACGAGGCATGCGCGCGTCAGGTCCCGCTGCGGATCCGGGCCGCTAGTCCGTGACGACCTCGCCGAAGAGTTCGTTCCAGGTCCGTTCCTCTTCCTCGCTCAGCCGCTTGTACTCGAAGACGTTCTCAAGTTGCTCCTCGTCGGGGAAGGCCGTGTCAGCGATGATCTCGAGCTGGTCGGCCCACTCGTCGTCGCCTTCGTCCCGGGCCGCCTGGGCATCCTCTCGGACGCGGTCAGGTACCCCGCGCACCGGGCTGAAGTAGCCCACGTACTCGGTGAGCGGCGCGGCGTTGTCCACATCGTAGAAGTAATCGAGCACCATATGGGCGTCGACCGGGTGCTCAGCGGCCTTGGGGATGGCCGCGCTGTCGACCCACAGCAAGCCGCCGCTCTCCGGCACGATGAACTCGACGTCCGCGTTGTCGTACAGCTTCATCTGGCTGATGTCACCCGACCAGGCGATGGTGATCGCCAGGTCGCCGGCCGCCAGCGCGTCGTAGTAGTCATTGCCGTAGAAGGCGCGGAACTGGCCCTCCTGTGCGGGGCCCAACAGCTTGTCGCGGGCGCGCTCCACGTCCTCGATGGTGGCGTTGACGGGCTCCACACCAAGCGACAGCAGAGCCATGCTCATGGTGTCGCGCATCTCGCTGAACATGCCCACGCGACCCGCGAACTCCGGGTCGAGCAGGTCGTCGAACGTGGTGATGGGGCGGCCGGTCAGGGTGGGGTTGTAGGCGATGCCCACGATGCCAGCCTGCCACGGGATCGAATAGCGATTCTCGGGGTCGTACCACGCGTCACGGAACAGGTCCTCGGCGTTGGCCTCGAAGTTGGGCAGCAGCGAGTGGTCGAGTTCCTGGAGGTAGCCCAACCGCGCCATCCGCTCGATCATCCAGTCGGTCATCACGATGAGGTCGTAGCCCGTGGGGTTGCCTGCGGCGAGGTCTGGCTGCAGCCGGCCGAAGAACTCCTCGTTGGCGTTGATGTCCTCGGCGTAAGTGACGTCGATGCCCGACTCCTGCTCGAACTTCTCCAGCGTGGGGTAGCCGCCGGTCTCTTCGTCTATGTCGATGTAGAGCGGCCAGTTGGCGAAGCTGAGCTGTCCGGCCGGCGTAGCGGCAGGCGCCGTGCTCGGAGTGTCCGTGGCACCAGCGCTGGGGCTCGGGTCGGTGTCGCCGGTGGGCGCCGCACTTTCACCGGAAGGCGCTGTGGGGCTGGACGCCACGGTCGCGGCGGGGCTCGACGTCTGAGGGCCGGGCCCGTCGGGGCTGCCGGTGGAGGCGGGAGAGGCGCCTTGACCGGCTATCCCACAGGCCGCCACGACGATCACCAGGGAGACGACCGCCGCCACACCCGGCCAACGGGGTCGTGGCTCCGCCGACGAGCGTCCTGGCCCGGTCTGCCGCCCCATCACATGCCAGTGGCCGTCACGCATCGATCGCTCCTCCCATGTGCCCAGCTTGATCAGTACGTCGGATGACGAAGCTGTGTTGCGGTTTCCAGGTGAGATGTACGCGTTCCCCGGCGACGAGTCGCTCTCCCACACCGGTCGTCTCCAGGTTCTGAGCGTACACCGCAACGTCAGTGCCGCTATCCACGCGGACCACGTACTGCGTGCTCACTCCGCTGTAGCTGGCGTCGATGATGGTTCCGGCGAGTCGATTCTCGTCGGCCGCGTGGTCGCCGCCCTGACTGGGGTCCGTCTCCTCGACCGGATCGACGCGCAGCTTCTCAGGGCGCACACCGACACGCACTGAGGCGCCGCCGAGCACACCGTCGGCCGGCACGCGGACGAGGCTCCCGCTGTCGAGGACGACCTCGGCCAGTGAGCCATCCGTCGCAGCCACTCGACCGTCGAGCATGTTGGACACCCCCAGGAATCCGGCCACGAACTCGGTGGCCGGCCGCTCGTACAACTCCACGGGAGCCCCGAGTTGCTCGATCTTGCCGGCATGCATCACGCCGATCCGGTCCGACATGGTCATCGCCTCGTCCTGATCATGGGTCACGTAGATGAAGGTGATGCCGACTTCGGTCTGGATCCGTTTCAGCTCCAGCTGCATCTGTCGGCGCAACTTGAGGTCGAGCGCCCCGAGCGGCTCGTCGAGCAGCAGCACGCGGGGGTGGTTGATGAGTGCCCGTGCCAATGCCACGCGCTGTTGCTGCCCGCCTGAGAGCTGTGACGGTTTCCGGCGCTCGTAGCCGGGCAACTCGACGAGCTCCAGGAGCTCTCCCACCTGGCGGCGCACATCCGCCTCTGGCAACCGGCGGCGACGGGGCCCGAACGCGACGTTCTCGTAGACCGTGA
>JBBJNX010000152.1:0-5859 GCA_037721115.1 Candidatus Limnocylindria bacterium | reverse complement strand
TGGTCTGAAGCGCAGACCGACTACCGTCCGGGGCAGGCGCGCGGTAGCATCGGCGTATGGAACGATCTGACGTACAGACCTGGCTGGACCGATACATCGAGGCTTGGCGGGCAAACGACCCCGAGCTCATCAAGCCCCTCTTCAATGACGACGCCGTCTACCGCTTCCGGCCGTACGACGATCCCGAGCGTACCTTCAGAGGCAACGCGGCGATCGTCGAGGCCTGGCTCGATGACACGGACGCACCGGAGTCGTGGGAGGCGAAGTACGAGCCGTATGCGGTCGAGGGGGACCGCGCGGTGGCCGTTGGCTTCAGCCGCTACCTGGCCACCGATACCGAGCCGGAAAAGACGTACCACAACGCCTATCTGCTGCGTTTCGAGCCGGACGGCCGATGCAGCGAGTTCAGCGAGTTCTACATGCTGGAGGGCAAATGATTTTGACGACCCCCGTCCGCCTGTACGCGTGAGCTCTGTCTGGCGAGAGGTCGGCGACCGGGTCTGGGTCAGACGCTATGAGGCGCTCGACCAGACCATCGGTGCCATCGGCGGGGAGCGGGGGCTGGTCGTGATAGACACCCGAGCCACCCATCCACTCGCGGATGAGCTGCGAGCCGATCTCAATCAGCTCCCTGGTTCGGTGGTCGCGGTGGTGAATACCCACGGGCATTGGGACCATGCCTTCGGCAACGCCCGCTTCCTGCCCACACCGATCTGGGGCCACGTGCGCTGCGCCGCGATGATCCTGGAGCGTGGAGAGCCGATGCGCGCTCGCCTGATGCGGGAGTATCCGAGCGAGCCGTTCGGCGAGGTCGAGCTCACACCACCGACCGACCTGTTCGAGGATTCCGCGTTGCTCGAGCTCGGCGACCGACAGGTCGACTTGCGCCACCTCGGACGGGGCCATACCGACAACGACATCGTGGTGCGTGTGCCGGACGCATCCGTCCTGTTCGCGGGAGACCTCCTGGAGAACGCGCCCGCGCCGGGCTTCGGCGACAGCTATCCGATTGCCTGGGTCGACACCGGGTATGCGTTGCTGGAGCTGGTGGACGGGGTTGTCGTCCCTGGCCATGGTGATCCGTTCGATCGTGCCTTTGCCGCGCGCCAGGTTGCCGAATTGACGGCCCTCGCGCAGCTGGCGCGCGACGCGGCAAGCGGCGTGATCGGTCTCGATGAGGCGACTCGTCGCTCGCCGTTCCCGGCCGAGCCCACCGGCCAGGCGCTCGACCGCGCGCGGCTTGAGTTGGAGTGAGTAAACTTCCTCGACGCACTGAGTAAAATCGCTCAGCAAAGTGAGTGAATGAGCCGCGCACCGAAGGTCTATCGGCGACCAATCTACGACGACATTCTCGAGCGCGCGCACGAGCCGCGCCAGTTCATCCAGGTCCTGGCCGGCCCTCGGCAGGTCGGCAAGACGACGGTGGCGCGCCAGGTCATGGACGCCATCGGCATTCCGGGTCACTTCGCGTCGGCCGATGCACCCGATCCGGAGGACATCGGCTGGATCTACACGCAGTGGGCGATTGGCCGGCAGCAGGCAAAGATGGGCGGCAGGGCGGGCGGCCTGCTGGTGCTCGACGAGGTCCAGAAGGTGCGCGACTGGTCCGACGTGGTGAAGCAGCTCTGGGACGAGGACACCGCAACAGGTATTCCGTTGCGCGTGATGCTGCTTGGATCGGCGCCGCTGCTCGTGCGGCAGGGCCTGTCGGACAGTTTGGCCGGACGCTTCGAGGTCATTCGCGTCACGCATTGGACATTCGCCGAGATGCGCGATGCCTTCGGCTGGGACCTCGACACATACCTGTACTACGGCGGCTACCCCGGTGCCGCTCGGCTCATCAAGAGCCATGGCCGATGGGAGGAGTACATCCTCGATTCCATCGTCGAGACGAACCTGTCGCGCGACATCCTGATGCTGAATCGGGTCGAAAAGCCGGCGCTCCTGCGGCAGCTGTTCCGCCTGGCGTGCTCGTATTCGGGACAGGTTCTCAGCTACACGAAGATGCTCGGCACCCTGACCGATGCGGGCAACACGGTGACGTTGGCGCATTACCTGGAGCTGTTGGGCGGAGCGGGGATGGTGACGGGGATCGGCAAGTACTCCGGTTCGGCGGTGCGCCGGCGAGCCTCATCGCCAAAGCTGCTGGCCTTGAACACGGCGCTCATGACGGCCACGGCCCGCACTTCGTTCGACCGCGCCCGAGCCGATCGAGAGCGGTGGGGGCGCCTGGTCGAGACGGCGGTCGGTGCGCACCTGTGGGCCCATGCCGATCCCGACGAGCTCGGCTACTGGCGCGAGGGCAACAACGAGGTCGACTGGGTCGTGCGTCCCGGCAAGCTGATGCGCTCGCGCGACACACCCATCGCCATCGAGGTCAAGACCGGCCATCCGCGCGGGACGCCGGGGACCGTCGCGTTCACCCACTCGCACCGCGGCGCGCGCTCGCTGGTGGTCGGCGTTGGTGGCATTCCGATCGAGGACTTCCTCTCCGTGCACCCGCGCGAGTGGCTGGACGTCTGACCCCGCGCGGAACGGGAGTGGAGCGGGAACGCGACTTGACCGCCCCTGTGAAACTGGGGCCCGACGTTCGCCGAGAGTGCCGTTGTGTCCCGAGCCCGACAACTGCTCGCGCTGGCCTGGTTGGCCGGCTTTACGCTGATCGATGCCAGCATCGTCAGCCTCGCGCTGCCGAATATCGCGGATGACTACGACCGCACGATCGGCGAGCTCGCGTGGGTTACGACCGGCTTTCTCCTTGCCCTCGCCGCGACGGTTCTCGCAGCAGGCCGTCTGAGCGATCGGTTCGGCGCGCGCCGCGTGCTGGCGCTTGGAGCCCTGGCGTTTTTCGTCACGACGCTGGTGAGCGGACTGGCCCCGACCTTCGAGCTGCTCGTCGCCGCTCGCATCGCGCAGGGCATGGCCGGTGGGGCGCTCTACACGGTGTCGCTCGCGATCGCGGTCACTGCCTATCCGCCGCAGCGCCGGGCGAGTGCCATCGCGATCTATTTCACGTCCGGCGCGCTGGGCGCCGTCATCGGTCCGGTCATCGGCGGCCTGCTGACCGACTTCGGAGGCTGGAGGCTGGTCTTCCTGGCGCAACTGCCGCTGCCGCTGGTGGTCGCGGTCGCGGGCTGGCTCCTGCTGCCTGGCGCGGGCGCGGGTCGTGCGCGGCGCTTTGACGTTGCCGGAATCGCCGCCGCATCCTTGTTCGTGGTGGCCGGCACGTTCGCCCTGCTCGAGCTGCCGGAATCCGGGGCGAGCGTTCCGGTGGTGGTCGCCGCGCTGGTCGCCATCGGTGCATTGGCGGCATTCGTGGTCATCGAGCGCCGGGCCGATGAGCCGGCAGTGCGTCTCGAGATCTTCGGCAACCCGCGATTCGTGGTGGCGAGCGTCGCTGGGGCAGCGGCGTGGTTCGCGATCATGTCCTCAACGATCTACCCCGCCATCTATCTCCAGCTCGGGCGTGGGTACAGCGCCACCGATGCCGGCATCCTCCTGCTGGCCGCGCCCCTTGTGGGGCTCGTCTTCTTCCCGTTCGCGGGCCGCGTGGTCCGGGCGCTCGGTGTGGATCTCGCTCTGCTTGCGGGTCTTGGTATCCTCCTCGGCTCAGCGCTGGTGATGACGATGTGGGGAGCGACGACAGGCGCATGGCTCATCGTGATCACCAACCTGGTCACGGGCGCGGGCATCGCCCTCACGCTCGTCGCCAGCGCGACCGAGGCGCTCTCGCAGTTCACGCCCGAGGAGGCGGGGACCGGGTCGGCCCTGTTCAACAGCCTCCGCCAGATCGGTGCGGCGATGGGCGTGGCGCTTCCCGCCGTCGCGTTTGAGCTCGTGGCTGGCGGCAGCCGTGACCTCGATGCGACCCTGAACGGGAGCAGCGCCGCATTCGTCCTGCGGTTCGTAGTGCTCACCATTCCGCTGATCCTCCTGATGGTCGTTCGACGGTCGTCAAACCCAGCCCTCTCCGCCGCCCTGACGTGAGGACCGGTTGCGCGGGGACGGCCGTCCATGGTCCCAGGACGAGCGGGTGACGACAGCAGCCCCAGCGCCATGCTCCATCAGCGGTTTCCCACGCATGTTTGGGCCCCGCCGACGTTGTACGCTGAGCGCAGATGCCGAATACCTCCATCCGCGACCGTCGCGATCGGTTTCGCCGCCTCCACGAGCGCGGCCTGTTCGTCATGCCGAACCCGTGGGATATCGGGTCGGCCCGAATCCTCGCGAGCATGGGCTTCGAAGCGCTGGCCACAACGAGTCTCGGACATGCCGCGGGGCTCGGCAAGCTGGACCTCACCGTGACACGACAAGAGATGCTCGACCACGTCGCCGCGCTGACCGCGGTTGTCGACCTCCCGCTCAACGTGGATGCCCAGCGCCTGTTCGCCGATGATCCGGCGGGCGTCGCCGAGACGGTAGAGGAGCTCGCCGCACGCGGCGCGGCCGGCTGCTCCATCGAGGATTACAACCCGGCCACCGGCCTGATCGATCCGCTTGACACCTCCGTCGAGCGGGTGGCCGCAGCCGCCGAGGCGGCGCATCGGTTTGGCGTCGTCCTGACGGCCCGGGCGGAGAACCACGTCTACGATCTCGGGGACCTCGACGACACGATCCGGCGACTGGTCGCCTACCGCGAGGCGGGAGCCGATGTCATCTATGCGCCACGCCTCTCCGAGGCGGAGGACATTCGCCGCGTGGTGGAGGCGACCGACGCACCGGTAAACGTGCTGGCGGTGCGCCACGCCCCATCCATCGGCGAGCTCGCGGAGATGGGCGTGCGCCGCGTCTCCAGCGGCGGCGCCCTGGCCCGTGCCGCCTACGGAGCGCTGGTCGCCGCCGCGGACGAGCTGCGGGGCGTCGGAACGTCGACGTACGTGGACGCGGCGATGACTGGCGCGGATCTCGACCGCGCGCTGGGCCCACCCGATCCGTAGAGCGCCGACGACAGCCCTGCCGATCGCGCGGGGACACCGCACCATCTGCGCCGCGAGAACATAGACTGCAATGAGTGACCGACGACACCCGAGCGCATGAGCCGAGCGGCAAGAATCGAGGCCGCACGGTTCATGGCGAGGCGGCGAATGCCGGCCACCGGGTCCTCGCCCCCGACGACGCGGAGGTCGAGGCGTACCTCGAGCAGGCACTGCACGCGGCGCCACCGCAGCGCGTCGAGACCGAGGCACCCGAGCAGCTCGACACGGTCGCGGTGCTCGACTTCGGCAGCCAGTTCGCGCAGCTCATCGCCCGGCGAGTTCGCGAGCTGAACGTCTATTCGGAGCTGCTGCCGCACGACACGCCGATGGCGGAGCTCGAACGGCGAAACGTGAAGGCCGTGATCCTGTCGGGTGGCCCGTCATCGGTCTATGACGAAGGGGCTCCGAAGGCCGATCCTGCGCTGTGGTCCGGGCGCATTCCCGTGCTCGGCATCTGCTACGGGCTCCAGCTCATGGCTCTCGAGCTCGGCGGCGAGGTCGTCGCTTCAACCAGGCGCGAGTATGGCCCCGCGACACTCCGCCTGACCAGGACCGATGGGCTCTTTGCCGGGATCAACGGCGATCAGCCGGTCTGGATGAGCCACGGCGACTCGATCGCTCGTCCGCCGCAGGGCTTCACGGCCACGGCACAAACGGACTCCACGCCGTATGCCGGCCTGGCCGATGGGTCACGCAACCTGTACGGCATCCAGTTCCATCCCGAGGTGGTCCACACGCCGATCGGCCGGGAAGTCCTTCGCAATTTCGTGGTCGAGATCGCTGGCGTGCAGCCGACCTGGACGGCGGGCAATCTGATCGACACCACCGTGGCCGAGATACGTGAGAGTGTGTGGGAGGGCCACGTCATCTGAGCGCTGTCCGG
>JBBJNX010000151.1:0-5918 GCA_037721115.1 Candidatus Limnocylindria bacterium | reverse complement strand
TGGGCAATTCTAAACGACTGGATTTGTGGGCTATGACCCTTGTGTTACTTGTAAAGCCGTCAACGCACCATGACACGCACGAAAGACCCCCGCAGCCGAGGCTGCGGGGGTCTTTGAGTCGTTTCCGTCCGAGGACGGTTTACTGCAACGAGGTGCCGACGTTCTGGAACAGCTCGCTGATGATCGGGCCCAGGAAGATCAGGGCGACGATCACGACGATCGCGATGAGGGCGAGAAGCAGGCCGTACTCGACGAGCGTCTGACCGTCCTCGTCCTCGCTCTGGAAGCGAGCCAGAAGATTGCTGATGAAGTTCTTGATCATGTGATTGGTTCCTCCTTTCCGAAGAAGATTTGCATCGGGAGCGTACGGACCGGGCTCGGCAAGAGATATGGCCGAATAGTCCTACTGTTCCCCGCAGAGAAGCGTACCTTGCGCGGTTGCGCTCCGGAAGTCAACCGCGTTGACCGGAACAGTTAGGGAGCCGCCCCTTGCGGAGCGGCTCCCTGGCACCGGAGGAGGAGACCTGGGGACCGATCGCGGTCCCCATATGAAGGTCCCCGCGGATACCCGCGGTGACGTGGTGGGAACGCTACGGACGCGTCCTCGCCTCACCAATGGGACGTTCGTACTGGAGCGGCCTGGACTGACGGTGATCAGTCCTCGGGGATCTTGATCCAGCCCTGGCGCATGGCGTAGACCACGGCCTGGGTGCGGTCGTTCACCGAGAGCTTGCGCAGGATGGAGCTCATGTGGTTCTTCACGGTCTGCTCGCTGATGCCCAGCGCGTAGGCCACCTGCTTGTTCGTCATGCCCTGGGCGATGTTGTCCAGGATTTCGACCTCGCGGGGCGAGAGTGGCGCGAAGATTGGCGCCGCCTCGGATCCATAGACGGCGAGCTCCCTGAACTCCTTGAGGACGCGCGACGCGACTGCTGGTTTGGCGAAGACCTTGTCGTTGATCAGGTACTCGCCAGCCCGAACGCGCCGGATGATGGCGATCAGGTCTGTCGGATCGATATCCTTCAGGACGTATGCCGCGGCACCGGCCTTGATAGCATCGAACAGCTGGTCCTCGTCGTCATTCGATGCGAGCACGATGACGGCGGTATGCGGCAGCTCGCGCTTCAGGCGCTGGGTTGTCTCGATCCCGTTCGGCGCCGGTAGGCCCAGGTCCATGAGTACGACGTCCGGCGTGACGTCCTGGACCATGGCCATGGCGTCTCTTCCTGAGCCCGCTTCCCCGACGACCTCGATGTCGTCTTCGAGCTCCAGGATGTTTCGGACGCCACGACGGAACAGCGTGTGGCCGTCCACGATGACGACCCGGATGCTTCCGGCGCGGCGATCGCCGCCCCTGCGACGCTCGTCGGTCTTGGTTTCGACTGTCATTAGGCTCTCCTCCTCAGTGTGCGTCGCGCGCCTGCACCGGCAACCGGAGCAGGATACGGGTGCCTTCACCCTGTCGCGACTCGATCTGGAGCTGACCACCGAGTAGCTCGGCGCGCTCCCGCATGAACTGCAATCCGAAGTTGCGGGCGGTTCCCGATGCGAGGCGCATCAGGTCGAAGCCGCGACCGTTGTCGTCGATGACCAGGGCATCGCCCTCGAGACCGATGACGACCTTGCTGGCCGCCGCATGCTTGCGCACGTTTTGTAGTGCCTCCTGCACGATGCGCAGGACAGACGAGCGCTGCGCCGGCGTGAGGCGCTCGTCGATACCCTCGAGCGAAATCTCCGTGGCGATCCCGTGCCGCTCATGGAGCTGTTGGGCGCGCTCGGCGAGCGCGGTCGCCATGCCGACATCAACAACTGGCGGCCGCAGGTCGGAAATGAAGGTGCGGACCTCGTCAAGCCCGTTGCGCAGCATGTCGCGCAGGAACGCGACCTCCGCTTGGGCAGCGCGGTCTGCATGCCCGAGGAGCCGATCCAGGTACTCGACCTGGAAGATCGCGTTGGTGAGAACCTGCGCCGGACCGTCGTGGATATCCTCCGCCATGCGCTGCCGCTCACCTTCCTGGGCCTGCACGATCCGCAGGCTCATGGTGGCTGGCGAGTCGTCGGCCATTGGTCCGGGCTCCGCGCCGGCCGCCTCAGGGGATTCGAGGTAGCCCAACAGGATGTCGAGTTGGCGGGCGACGACTTCCAGGCGCTTCAGCCGGGCCTGGAGCGCCGCCAAGTCTCGGCCCCGCCCTTCGTACTCGGCGCGCAGCGCATCGGTCCCGACCGGCCGCAGGGAGCCCCCGCGGCGGTCGAGCCGTGAGCGGAGCTGCATCCACTGCTCGAGGTCACTCCCGTACTGCTCGCGGAACTGCTCGGCCAGCGCATGCAGGCGTCGCGAGCCACCGAGAAGGCTCTCGCTGGCCTCCGCGCCGATGCGGTCAAATTGCTCGTCTGCGCTGCCGCGCGCGGGATCGTTCGACATGAAGTCCTTGAGTCCGGTGTCCGGCGTAGTACCGGACCTCGCGCCCATGCTGCCGTCGTCGAGTGCATCCGGGCAACAGTACTTTGCTCCTCGGAAGTACTACCGATCGACTTTGAAGACCCGCACACCGTCGGCCTCGAACGCTGGTGCGTCGGGAAGAAACGTCGCCTCATTGCCGAGCGCGTCGGCGGCAGATCCTCCTTCCCACAAGCCAAGGGGATCCATTGTTTCATCGGGGCCGAGCGTGACCACGACCCAATCGACGCCATAGGACTCAATCACTCGTTCGAGCACTGGGTACGGGTCGAAGGGCGGGGCGACCCCATGGAGACCAGTGCGCAGGTACAGGCTTGATGGATCGTCGGCCAGGATCACATCACCGGGGGCCGCCTCGTTTCGCAGAAAGGTGGCGGCTGCTTCCTGGCGCTCGAAACGGACCTGCCACTGGCCGAGAAGGATGAGTGCGCCGATAAGGGCCAGCACCACCGCTCCGACAACGGCGACTACCTCGAGGAAGCGATGCGTCGCCGATCGGCGGAGGAACGGCCAGACGCGCCCAATGGCGGTGGAGGCGGGTACGACCGCGGAGACCGCCATCGGCAGGGCAAATGGCAGCCACGCGGGTGCGGTGTGAAGAAATGCGCCCTTCGGAGCGTGCTCGGTGGCGAGCAGGATCATCGTCGCGAACATTGCGATGAGGTACACCGTTACTGGTGCCAGGCGTCGATTACGACGCTGCATCCACAGGCCAGCGAGGAAATAGAGGCCGAAGACTCCACCCATAAGCGCGAGGGTCCGTCCCAGCACGGCCACGAGCGCGGCGAGCTTCGAGAGCAGGATGGCCGGCAGCCCCCACGCCAGGTAGCGCTCCAGGCTCAGGTTGAGACTGATCGACAGGTGCTCGTTGTAGTCGCGGATCCAGAGCAGGCGGCCTCCCGGGGAGGGAAACGCTGTGCCGAAGACGACGACGTCGCGGATCAACCAGGGTATGACGACCACGAGAAACGCCATCGCGCTGAGCCATCCCCAACCCAGCGCCCGAATCGGAGATCCGAGGTGCCCGGTTCCGAACGGACGGAGAAGGAGCCATGCTGTTGCAGGAGCCAGCGTGAGAAGCACGCCGTCGATACGGGTCAGGCTCGCGCCCCCCGCGGCAGCACCAGCTAGCACGAGCCATGGCCCAGGGCGAGCGGTTTCCATTGCTCGCACGCTGGCAAGCAGCGTTATGGCGCCCAGCACTCCGAATATGGCGAATGACTCGATCAGGGGATACATGAGGAGGAGCGATCCGGCGGTGATGGCGAGGATCGCGGAGAGAACGGCGACGCGACGAGATCTCGAGACCTGCCACGCCGCGAGGTAGGTCAGTGGCACGAGGAGCGTCGAGAGGAGCACCATGGGCACCTGGCCGGCCCGCCAGCCAGGACCCAGGATCGTCATGAAGGCGCCGCTCACGATTGCGGTGAGTGGCATCCAGTGGCCATTGCTGGGGACCGGCAGATCCGGGTTGGCCGGGAGCCTGCCCCCGACCTCGAGAAAGCTCCACAGGGCCGGGGCGCTGAACCCATTGCCGATCGCCAACTGCTCGCCGACCATCGTGTAGTAGGCGGCGTCGACGTGCGGCGGCGCCGGCACAAGCCACGCAGACACCACGCGAACGACGAGCGCCACCGCGGTGAGCGAGACAAGATCGCGAATGATCACCGAGCGCGCGGGCATGGGGGCATCGTACCCAGCCATCGTCGTGGCCTCGTGGTACTTTCGAGACGATGCTCCCCTCGCCGCTGACGATCCTGGCGGCCGTCGTCGCCGCGTTCTTCATGGTGCTGGTTGTGGCACGCGGTCCGATCGACGCAGATTACTGGTGGCACCTCGAGACGGGACGCCTGATTCTCGAGAGCGGTGATGTGCCGACGAACGATCCATTCTCTTTCGCCTATGACGGGCCCTGGGTCGCTCATGAGTGGCTCGGCGAGGTGGTGATCGCCGCTCTTGTGGGGACCGTCGGCTATCCGGTCACTGCTGCCATCTTTGGGTTGGCCACCGCTGGCGCGCTCCTCGTCCCCGCGTTCATGCTCCACCGACACAGGATCGTAGTCCGCGCGCTGACGCCATTCCTGGTGGTCGGCACCTACGTCCTCGCCTCGTTTGCGACGGTACGCCCACAGGTGCTCTCGTGGCTGCTTCTTGCTGTCTTGCTCGCCCTGCTGTTCGGCCTGCGCGTCAAACACCGGATCCGGCCATGGCTCGTGGTTCCGCTGCTGGCGCTGTGGGCGAACCTCCACGGGCTCTGGATCGTGGGCGTTGGAGTGGTGGGCGTGTACGTCCTGTTCTCGCTTCTCGGTCGAACCGCGCTTGCGACACGTCGATGGACGGCGGTCGGCATGCTCCTTGGCGGCGCACTTGCCTGTGCGATCACGCCCGCAGGCCTTGACGGCATCGTCTATCCGCTGCGGTACCTGCGCCAGGACGATTGGGGCACCAGCTTCATCGCCGAGTGGCAGCCGGCCGATTTCACCGACCCGCGGCAATGGGGGGTCGCTCTTCTGATCATCGCCGTTATAGCCCTGGGCCGGCGCGGTGCCCCGGGATGGCTCACGGCAGTGGCAGTTGTCGGTGCCCTGGGTGCGCTCGTGGCAGTTCGTAACGCCCCGCTTGCGGCGGTGATGACGATGCCCATGCTCGCGATTGCGCTCGACTCTCGCCTTCGGCCGCCCATTGCGCGCTCGGTGGCGAGCGCGCGCCAACGCCGCATCCTGGAAGTGGGGCTGGCGGCAGTGGTGGTCGTCGGGATCGTCATCGTTCTGCCACCTGCGGTCAGCCAGGCCGAAGATGAGGTCTTTCCCAGCGCAGCCATGGATCAGTTGGTCGCCGTCGAGCCGGATGTCCAGGCGCTCGTCGACTACGACTGGGGTGGGTGGGCGATCCACCGCCTGTACGGCTCTGGCGGATCAGTCTTCATCGATGGCCGGAGCGACATGTACCCGCGCGAGATATTCGAGGAGTACCTGGCCATTCGCGCCGCGGAGTCAGGCTGGCAAACGGTCGCTGCCGACCGTGGGGTTGAGGCGATCCTCCTTCCTCCCAGCGCGCCGCTGGCTTCGATGGATGAGCGGGCAGGCTGGTGCGAGGCGTTTCGCGACGAGCGAGCGGTACTCCTTGTCCTCTGTGATCAGGTCACGCGGGCGCCCTCGCCAGCCGCCTGAGCCTTGGGCTCGACAAGGTGCCCGGACCGCCACAGCGCTACCACGGCGACCAGGAGGCTCAGGCCGGACGACCACGGGACCGGCAGGGCAATCATGGCCGCCACCGGCATCACCCACCGCCAGCCGCGTATGCCACCCACGAGGGCGAGCGCGCCGGCAGCGGCCACGCGGACCGAAAGCGGGCCCGGAATGAACGCAATTTCGCCAGGAACAGCAACGCTCGTGCTCGAGGTGAGGACGCGCAACCATTCGAACCACAGGTCGGGGACGATCGCGAACGAGATGAGGCT
>JBBJNX010000150.1:0-5942 GCA_037721115.1 Candidatus Limnocylindria bacterium | reverse complement strand
TCACCCCTGTTGGTTCTCGGAGACAGCTGCCCGAGAGCCCCGCTGTGTCCTCATGCTCAATCCCGGCCCGGAAGAGCCATCGCTTGACTGTCATTCGCGGTGGAAAGACGCTGGCTCAGGGCGCCCTGATTGCGCCATGTGCGCGCAGCCTCCGATGCGCGTCGAGATCTTCCAAGCAGTCGACCGGACCGTTGTGCGCGTTGTTCGAAGAACATGGCCTGCATTCCGTGGCCAAGTGGCGGGCATTCCTGAGACCGTTGTCGAGTTTCGTGTAAGTCTCTATTGACTTCAAAACAGTTTCGTGTCAGCGTGGAGTAACATGAAAACGACTCGCTCATACACGATGGGCGCCCGCGCTGAGGCCGTCGCTGAAACCCGACGGCGGATCATCGAGGCGCTCTTTGACCTCGGACGTGAGCGGATGTTTCCGGACATCTCGCTCGACGACGTCGCGGACGCAGCTGACGTCAGCGTCCAGACCATCCTGCGGCACTTCAAGAGTCGTGCCGGACTGACCGAAGCGACCATGCACCACGCGATCGCTGCCGTGACCGAGGAGCGCCACGCCCCCGTCGGTGATGTCGACGCGGCAGTTGCAGTGATCGTCGGGCACTACGAAGACCGTGGACAGACGGCCTTGCTGATGCTCGCCCAGGAGTCGTCGGATCCCCAGGTCGCGGAGCTGACCCGTCGCGGCCGGGCCATGCACCGCGCGTGGGTGAGGGACGTGTTCGCACCGTTTGCCGCCCCACGCGACCCGCTCATCGACCTGCTTGTCGTTGCGACCGATGTCTACACCTGGAAGTTGCTGCGCATCGACCGCCGCTATTCGCGAACACGAACCGAACAACTCATACATCGAATGGCGACGTCGCTCCTAGAAGGCGCCCGTCACAAAGGAGAAGCGTCATGAGCAACTTCCTCTTCGTCACGTGGGACGGAGGGGGCAACGTTCCCCCCACACTCGGGATCGCTGCCGAACTGCGGCAGCGCGGCCACCGCGTCCGTGTGATGGGCCACCCCATCCAACAGGCGCGCGTGAAGGCCATGGGGCTGGACTTCACGGCGTTCCGCACTGCCCGGCCATTCAAGTCAATCGACAGCAGCACGCCGATTGACTACGTCGGCGTATTCGGTGACCGGGCGATGGGGCGCGACGTCGTTGAGGAGATGCGGCGCGAGCCCGCTGGCGTCGTGGTTGTCGACTGCATCCTGTTCGGAGCGATGCAGGCGGTCGCGGCCGAAGGAGTGCCGTACGTGGTGCTGGAGCACATGTACGACGCCTATCTGGTCCGCAGGTGGCTGCGCGGCCCTATGGGCATCGGCATGGCTGTCAAGCGAATCCCCACGCGAAGACTTCTGAACGCCGCGGCCGCGCGGTTGGTCGCATGCATCGAGGAGCTGGATCCCTCCGGCAGCGGCCCGCGACCTGGCAACCTTCACTACACGGGACCCGTGGTGACGGGTGTCTCGGCATCGCCCACTGAGCCGGCCGTGCTTGTCAGTCTCAGCACGGTCAACTTCCCGGGCCAAGCTCGAGCCATTCAGAACATCCTCGACGCGCTCGGCATGCTCGATGTGCGGGGAATCGCCACGGTTGGGCCTTCGATCGGGATAGAGAACTTGGCCGCTCCGCCGAACGTCGAGATCCGCGGGTTCGTGCCGCACGCCGAGCTGCTGCCGACTGTGTCGATGGTGATCGGGCACGGTGGCCACGCGACCACGATGGTCGCCTTGGCCCACGACCTCCCGGTGCTGGTGATGCCGATGCACCCGATGCTCGATCAGAAGATGGTCGGGCAGTCGTTGGTCGACGCCGGCGCGGGCCGGCTCCTTTCCAAGACCGCGAAGCCCACCGTGATCGCGGCCGTAGTGGATGAGCTGTTGTGCGAGGGTCCGCATCGGGCTGCCGCCGTCCGGTTGGGCGCCGCCATACGCTCGACGTCGGGGGCCCGCGCCGGAGCCGAGCTGGTCGAATCAGTGGATACGAACCGGGCCGTCGCTTGAGTTGTCAGGCAATCCGGAAGTGACCAGGGCCAAGTCGCGAGCAGACCGACCGTGACTCTCGTGCAGGATCCGATCTTCCGAACGCATCGTGCCTGGTGCGCTCTCGTCGGCGGATCCGCCCTCCAGGGGCGCCGACAGGCGGCGAAGTGACGCAACTTCTCACGCTCGAAGCGGGCTGGCATTGCAGTTCACGTCAACGGGACCAACTCGCTCCTCCGTGCCCGCGTGGTGATATTCGGCAGCGACGTGGGATCCATACGTGATGGGCCGGTCGTTGAGTAGGGCGGTGGCCGCGACTCCGCACATCTCGATGCCGCCTCGGGGACCCATGCGAAGGGGCCAGCCGGGCCAAAGGTGTCGGTGCTCGACTCCGGTCGTTGTTGCTACGTCATTGCCTATTTGATCCCGACGACCATCGAGTCCGGGCCGACCAGCGGCTCGACGTAGCTGTGGCGGAAGCCGGCATCGGCAAGCCAGGCCCGGCACTCGGCGCCGGTGTAGTCGAAGCCCTCCTGGGTCTCGATCAGCATGTTGACGCTCATCAGGAGTCCGAACGTGTTGGTACGCCGGTCATCGTCGATGATGCTCTCGTAGACGATGACGGCTCCGCCGGCGGGCAGGGCGTCGTAGGCCTTGCTGAGCAGGAGCTGTTTCTCGTAGAGCCCCCAGTCGTGGAGGATGTGGCCCATCACTAAGACGTCGGCATTCGGAAGCGGGTCGGTGAAGAAGTCGCCGGGGTAGAAGCGCAGGCGGTCGGCGGCTCCGTGCGCCGCGACGTATTTCTCGAAGACGGGAGCCACCGCCGGGAGGTCGAAGCCGCCGCCGGTCAGATGGGCGTGGCGCCGAGCGAGCTCGACGGGCAGGCATCCCTCGGCAGCGCCGATGTCGATGACGGTCGTGTGCTGTTCCCACGGGAAGTTCTCCGCGATGGCCTGCGCCGAGCCCATGCTGATGCCGGTCATCGCGTGGAGGAACTGTTCGAGGCGCATCGGGTCTTCGTAGAGCGCCGCGAAGAAGTCTTCGCCGACCTTCGCTTCGTTCTGTGGTCTGCCGGTGCGGAGCGCCTCGGTGAGCGATCCCCAGAATGGATAGAGCCTCGCGTTCGCCATCTCCAGCAGTCCGCCGACGTAGGAGGGTTTGTTGCGGTCGAGGAAGGTGTCGGCCTCCGCTGTGTTGGCGTAGGTGTCGCCGGACCTCTCCAGGACGTCGAGCGAGACCAGGGCGTCGAGCCAGTCCCTGGTCCCCCGTCGCTGGAGGCCCAGGCGATCGGTCAGCTCCTGCTCGGCGTGAGGGCGTTCGGCGAGCACGCCGAAGAGGTCGAACTCGACGGCGGTGAGCAGGGCTTTCGAGGCCCAGAAGCCCAGGCCGAGCTGCAGCAGCGCATCGGGTGTCAGGTTCTTGGTGGTCATGGTCTTTCTCCTCCCGGTCGGATGCGGTGCTCTCAGCGTGTGGTGTCGCGGCGGGGTGAGGCATCCGTGGCGGGCGCGGATTCGCCACTGATCGACCACGGAGTCCCGGATCGGTGGAATCATCGAGACATGGCTTCGTTCGGCACGGCTGGGGTCGGCATGGCCGCGCTGTCCGAGCGCGAGGTCGAGGTGCTCCTGGCGGTCGGCGAGCATCTCAGCAACCGCGAGATCGGGCACCGGCTGCACATCTCCGAGCGCACCGTGGAGAGCCACGTCTCGTCCCTGCTGCGCAAGCTGGACGCGGCGGACAGGCGCGCGTTGGCCGCTCTCGCGGGACGTGCCGCCGCTGGTGACGACGTACACCGGGCGTTTTGCGGACTCCCGGCTGCGTGGACGAACTTTGTGGGCCGTGCGGCGGAGGTGGAGCGCGTCGCCACGTCCGCACTGCAGCATCGGCTGGTGACCCTGCTCGGACCGGGCGGCATCGGCAAGACCCGACTCGCCGCCGTGGTGGCGGCACGGCTCAGCCCACGATTCCGGGGCGGTGGGGCGTTCGTCGAACTCGTGGCAGTCCCCGAGGACCGGCTCGAGCAGGCAGTCGCGGAGGCGCTGGGTGTCGCCGAACAGCCCGGAGTGCCATTGGCGGTCGCTGTCGAAGAGGCACTGAGCGCGGGATCGGCCCTGGTGGTCCTGGACAACTGCGAGCACATCCTCGGTGCGGCCGCGCGCTGGGTGGAGAGGACGCTGGCCGCCTGCCCTGACCTGGTCGTGCTGTGCACCAGCCGGGAGGCGCTGCATGTCCCGGGAGAGCGGATCGTCGTCGTCCCGCCAATGGGCGACGACGCCCGACGACTATTCCTCGCACGAGCCTCGGACAACGACACACGAGTGTCGCCCCGCGCCCTCGATATCGACGATCTCTGCCGGCGGCTGGACGGTAACCCGCTGGCGATCGAGCTCGCCGCCGCCCGGCTGCCCTCGCTTGGCGTCGACGGGCTGCGGGCAGGCCTCGACGACCAGCTCCGGCTGCTCGGCGCGCTGGCGACCGCCGGTAGCGCGTCGACCGGCCGTCACCGGTCGCTTCGTGCCGTGCTCGAGTGGAGCCATGAGCTGCTCGGCGGCGACGAGCGGAGGGCGTTCCGCCGGCTTGGGGTCTTCGCCGGCGCCACCGACCTGGACGCGGCCGCGGCGGTGATGCCCGAGCTCGACCGGGGTGCCGTCGCCGACCTGGTCGGCCGGCTGGCCGACAAGAGCCTGCTGAGCCGGACCGGCGCCGACGAGGCGCTCACGAGTCGATGGCGCATGCTGGACACGGTTCGCGCCTACGCGCGCGAGCGGCTAGCGGACAGCGGTGAAGAGGCGTGGGTCGAGGGTCTTCGACTGCGCTGGGCGGCCTCGGCGGCCGCCAAGCTGGAAGAGGCACTCGTTGCTGACGGGCCGTGGCAGGAGCGGTTCGGCGAGGTCGCCGACGATCTGCGGGCGGCGCTCGCCCGCCCTGCCGCGCGCGACCTGCTGGGATCTCGCTACTCGGTCGGGATGTCCTTGGGCCATCTCGCCTACGCGCGGTTCCTGCTCAGCGAGGCGTGCTCGCACTACGTGACCGCCGCCGAGTGCGCACCCGACCCCGGCGGGGCGGCCGCCGCCTGGCGGAGCGCCGCGGCGGTGGCCCGGGCGGACCAGAGGATCGAAGGCAGCATTCGCTTCTTGGAGCGAGCAGCGACTGCTGCGGAACTGGCCCAGGACCACGCTGCCCAAGCCCGCGCCCTGGCCGATATCGCTCGCATCATGGGCCGGTTCCCCAGTGGGCTGGAGCACGCCCCCGACCGGGAGTCTGCACTCGATTTCGTCCGGCGCGCACAGAGCCTGGAGGCGCACCAGAATCCGGTCGTTGCCGCGTCGATCGCGCTGGGCGCCGCTTGGAACGGTCGTCCGCAGCCGACCGAGCCGGCGCCCGGCCTGGCGGCGGATGCGTTCGTCCTCGCCCGGGAGGCCGATGACCCGGTCCTCATCAGCGACGCCCTCGATGCGCTGGGTGCGGCGGCGAGTTTCGGCGGTCGGCATCAGGAGGCCGCCAGGCTGGCCGCCGATCGGCTCGCGCTCCTCGACCGCATGGCCCGCCACGACCCGGAGGTCGGCCTCGAGGTCTTCGACGCCTACCACTCGGCCACCGAGGCGGCGCTGGCCGCAGGTGACCCGCGCGCCGCCGCATCCGTGGCGCGGCGATCTCGCAGCGACCCGCTGTACTGCGCGGTGCCGTACCACGCCAACAGCAGGCTGGCGCTGGCGCTGGCGCTTCTAGGTGACTTCGACGGCGCCATCGTCTGCGCGCAGGATGCCCGCGACAGTTGGGTGCGCAGCGGGCGGCCCCCCGCTGGGTGGATGGCGAACGCCTTCTTCGCGGCTGCGCTCGTGGAGGGGCTCCGCGGGAACTGGCCGGCCCTCGACGAGTGGTGGGAACTCGCCGGGCAACTGTCGACGCGGTCGTCCACGAACGAGATGCCGGCGTTCGTGGCCCTCCGACTCGAG
>JBBJNX010000149.1:0-5957 GCA_037721115.1 Candidatus Limnocylindria bacterium | reverse complement strand
GCTAGGCGGCAGACGGCGAGTCGCCCTCCCCCACCCGTGAACGCAGGTAGCCCTCGATGAAAGCCTCGAGGTCGCCATCCAGTACGGCCGTGGGGTTCGAGGTTTCCACCCCCGTCCGCAGGTCCTTGACCATCGTGTAGGGCTGGAGCACGTAGCTGCGGATCTGGTTGCCCCAGCCAGCCTCGATGTGCACGCCGCGCAGGTGAGCCATCTCCGCTTCCCGCTCCTCCTCCTTGCGCTCGATGAGCCTGGCACGCAGCACCGACATGGCGCGGTCGCGGTTCTGGTGCTGACTCCGCTCACTCTGGACAGCGACCACGATGCCGGTCGGCAGGTGCGTCAGCCGCACGGCGCTATCGGTCTTGTTGACGTGCTGGCCGCCTGCTCCGCTGGCGCGGTACGTGTCCACGCGCAGATCCTTGTCGTCGATCTCGACGGCGGCATCTTCGGGGACCTCCGGCATGACCTCGACAAGCGCGAAGGTCGTGTGCCGGCGCTTCTGTGAGTCGAACGGGCTGATCCGCACGAGCCGATGGACCCCACGCTCGCTCCGCAGCCGCCCGTACACCCAGCGCCCGTCGATGCTGAAGCTCACGCTCTTCAGGCCCACGCCCTCGCCTTCGGTCGCCTCGAGAATCTCCGTCTTGAACCGATGGCGCTCTGCCCAACGCAGGTACATGCGCAGGAGCATCTCCGCCCAATCCTGGCTCTCCGTGCCGCCGGCTCCGGCATGGATCGACACGATGGCGCCGCGTTCGTCGAACGGCTCGCCCAGCAGGAGTTGCTGCTCGATCCGGTTCCAGTCCGCCTGGAGCGTGGCAAGGTCACGTTCGAGATCGGGTTGCAGGCCCGCCGACGCAGCCGGGTCGGCCGCCGCCATCTCCGCCATTTCCGCCAGGCCGGATGCGCGGTCGCCGATCGATCGCCAGGTCTCGATCTCGGATCGCAGCTCCTCGGCGCGACGCATGACGGTCTGTGCCTGGACAGGATCGTCCCACAGGGTGGGATCGGCCGAGCGTTCGGTCAGCTCGGCGAGCTCGGCCTCGTTGTTGGCGTGGTCAAAGACGCACCGAGGTTTCGGCCACGAGTCGCGCCAGGCGCTGCGCCTCGTCCCTAATTGCGTCCAATGGCCCCCGCCATCGGAAGCTCGCCCAGGTCGGCCAGTCGGTTCCCCTTGGCCCGCACCTTGGCCGGGTTGACGCACGGGCAATAGTTCTGGCGCGGGCAGACGCCGCAGTTGCCATCGCAGTCGAGCGTCGCGGCATAGGTGCAGCGCATGCAGTCGCGCTCACACATGATGAGGTCTTCGTAGGGAAGGTCTGGATCTCTGAAGCGGGTGACCGGTGGGAGATGAGCCGCCGTGCTGACGGGGAGCGCTACCGCGGCTCTAGGTGGTGCGGTCAGTTGCTTCACGAATCCCTCCACCGAACGGGATCGCGAGGGGGCCCGGATTTGACCTCGCGATGATCGTTCCGCCCATCCTAGCGGGTCGGTCAGATATCGCAACCCCGCGCGGATCGGGCATCATTGCGCCATGCCCGATCCCTTCCTTGTCATTGTCGGAGTGATCGCGATCGCGTGCGTCATCCTCTTCCCGATCCGCCTCTGGCGCCGCCGCCAGCACCGCTATGGAAATGAGAACGAAGACCTCGACGCGTAGCCGGCTCGATGCATCGAGGCCATGTCACACGAAGCCTTCCTCAGGTCATGACGTTCAGGAGCCGAGCCTCCCCACGAACAGAGTCAGCTGGTGACCGCTACGTCCCGTGGCACTTCTTGAACTTCTTGCCGGAGCCGCAGTAGCAGGGATCGTTGCGACCGATCTTCGGACCTGATCGCGCCGGGGTCGATCCGTTTCCATTGCCGGCGACTGCGGTGGTGGTTGCGGCACCCGCGGCCGAGACGCTTCCGTCGACCGCTGCACGCCCCTCGACGACATTGCGGGCGACGGGTCGCTGGTGGGTGTGCTGCGCCTGGACGGTGACGCGGAAGATCGTGTGGGTCACGTCGTGGCGGATCGTCGACTTGAGTTCGTCGAACATCCGGTATGCCTCGATCTTGAACTCGTTGAGCGGGTCACGCTGCGAGTAGGCTCGCAGGCCGATGCCACGCCGCATGTCGTCGACCGCCGTCAGATGCTCGACCCACAGCGAGTCAATGACCCGCAGCAGGACCAGGCGCTCGAGCACACTGATGCTCGTCTCGCCGACCTCGGTGCGCTTCTGTTCGTAGCGCTCGCGCACACGCTCGGTCATCGACTCGGCCAGGGCGCCGGGCTCGCGCGCCTCGTCGATCAGGCCATGGTCCGCATCGGTCAATGAAGGGACCATGGTCATGAGCTGCGTCTTCAGCCCGTCCCGGTTCCACTCGGCCGCGTACTCGGCGGCGGTGTGGGTGCCGACCAGGGAGGCGACCTCGTCATCGAGCATTGCCTCGACCGTCGGCCCAAGGTTCGATGATCGAAGGATGCGGTCGCGCTCGCGGTAGATCGTCTCGCGCTGCCGGTTGATCACGTCGTCGTACTCGACGACGTGCTTGCGGGTGTCGAAGTTGTAGCCCTCGACGCGTGTCTGCGCGTTCTCGATGGTCTTGCTCACCATCTTGGACTCGAGCGCCGTGTCATCGGTGAACCCGAGGGTGCGCATGATGGCCTGCACCCGATCGTTGGCGAAGCGACGCATGAGGTCGTCCTCCAGCGACAGGTAGAAGCGGGACGAACCGGGATCGCCCTGCCGACCGGCTCGACCGCGGAGCTGGTTGTCGATCCGTCGCGCGTCGTGGCGCTCGGTACCCACGATGTGCAGGCCACCGGCGGCGATCACGCTCGCCTTGTCGGCGGCGCACACACGCTCGGCCTCGGCCAGCGCATCGGCGTATTGCTCCGGCGTCGCCTCCAGGACGTTCGTCCCTCGCTTGTGGAGCAGTTCCGCCGCCAGCACGTCGGGGTTGCCGCCGAGCAGGATGTCGGTCCCGCGGCCCGCCATGTTGGTGGCGATGGTGACGGCCCCGGTGCGACCCGCCTGAGCGACGACCTCCGCCTCACGCTCGTGCAGCTTGGCATTGAGGACGTTGTGCTTGATCCCGCGCCGCTTGAGCAGCTCGCCGAGCATCTCACTGACCTCGACGCTGATCGTGCCGACCAGGACCGGACGCCCCTTTTCATGCTCCTCGGCGATCTCATCGATCACCGCGTTCCACTTGCCGCCCTGCTTGGCGTAGATGAGATCCGCGTAATCGGCTCGGATCATGTCGCGGTTGGTCGGGACGACGACCACCTCGAGGTTGTAGATCTTGCTGAACTCCTCCGCCTCGGTCTCGGCGGTGCCGGTCATGCCGGACAGCTTGTCGTACATGCGGAAGTAGTTCTGGAAGGTGACCGTCGCGAGCGTCCGCTGCTCGTTGCGAACGGCGACGCCCTCCTTGGCCTCCACCGCCTGGTGGAGTCCCTCCGACCAGCGTCGGCCTGGCATCAGGCGCCCGGTGAACTCGTCGACGATGATCACCTCGCCGTCCTTGACGACGTAGTCGCGGTCGCGCTGGTAAAGGACCTGCGCCTTGAGTGCCTGCTCGAGATGGCGTGCGAGGCTGAAGTCGTCGGCGAACATGTTCTCGACGCCGAGCCATTTCTCCATCTTGTCGGTGCCGGGCTCGCTGATCGCAACCTGCTTGAACTTCTCGTCGACGACGTAGTCCTCCTCGGCGGTCAGGCGAGGCACGAGCTTCGAGAATTGGAGGTACTTGTCGGCTGACTCCTCGGCGTTGCCGCTGATGATGAGCGGAGTCCGGGCCTCGTCGATCAGGATGCTGTCGACCTCGTCGACGATCGCGAAGAAGTGAGCGCGCTGCACCCGGGCGGTAAGGTCGACGGCGAGGTTGTCGCGCAACATGTCGAAGCCGAACTCGTTGTTCGTCCCGTAGGTGACGTCGGCCGCGTAGGCCTCCTGGCGGGTGACGGGACGCAGATCCTGGAGCCGCTCGTCGGTGGCGGGGAAGTCGGGATCGAACACGAAGGCGCCCTGGTGCTGGACGCTGCCGACACTCATTCCGAGCCGATGGAAGACGGCGCCGATCCACTGGGCGTCGCGCTTGGCGAGGTAGTCGTTGGGATCCACCACGTGCACGCCACGGCCGACAAGCGCGTTGAGGAAGGCAGCCAACGGCGCAACGAAGGTCTTGCCCTCGCCGGTGCGCATCTCGGCGATCGACCCGCGGTGAAGCACCATGCCGCCCATGAGCTGGACGTCGAAGTGGCGTTTGCCAAGCGCGCGCACCATTGCCTCGCGGACCGATGCGAACGCTTCCGGCAGCAGCTCATCGAGTGCCTCGTTGATCTGGGCCAGCTCGGCTTTGCGTTGCCGCTTCAGCTCATCGGCCAGGCGGGCCGCGTCGGCGCCGGCCAGGGCCGATTCGGCCGCGTCCTCGTCCGGATCTGTCTCACGCAGCTCGATGGGCGTGAGGATCTCGCCGACCCGCTCGCGCAGGCGTTCGCGCAGCTGGGTGGTCTTGTCGGCGAGCTCTGAGTCACTGAGAGCCTGGATCTCCGGCTCGAGCGCGTTGATGCGGTCGACGAGGGGCTGGAGGGCGCGGACCTCGCGCTCGTTTGAGTCCCCCAGGCGGGACAGGAACTTGAACATGGGGCGGCGAGTATAGCCCGATCGTGGGCGACTGCCTCTGCGCCGTCCAGAACAAATTGGTTCCAGACCCCGGCTGCCGGGATCACTATCGCCGCCGCCCGCCGCCCATAGATCGGGCGCGTACGCACGCAGACCGCCGCAACTGCGCCATAGAGCCCGATACGTGAGACCGGCCGGCGCGTGTAGTCCCGCCAGCGCGCCACACTGCCTCATTCATTGGCGCCCGTGGCCCTTCCGAGAGTTAGCCGGCCTCGACCATCGGCCTGACCTCGCCGATCCAGCGCTCGAGAGTCTCGTCGTCATACGGTGCCGCCATCTCGGCCAGAAAAGTCGAGAAGCCGATCTCGCGGCAGGCGATCATCCGTTCCGCCAGCTGGTCCGCCGTGCCGACCCAGAACGTATCGTCGTCAGCGACATCGGCCATCGGCGTTCGGTTGTGGTTCATCTGCGCCTCCCACACCTGCCGCGCCTCGGCCTCGGTGTCGCGGATGATCGGCTTGCAGCCAACGGTCCGCTCGATCTCCGCTGGGTCGCGACCGACCGCCTCGCAGTGACCTCGCAGGACGCCGTCCTTATGGCGGAGCTTCTCGATGCTGCCCATCGCGTTCCACTGATCGGCGTACTTCGCGACCGTCCGCAGCGTCTTCTTCTCGCCCGACCCGCCGATCATGATCGGCAGGTGTGCCTGCACCGGCGGCGGCTGATGCCGGAGGGCATCGAACTCATAGCGCCCGTCGGGTGCCGAGCTGACCTCATCGCCGTCCAGGAGCGCACGCATGGCGCCGACCGACTCGTCCAGCCAGTCCAGCCGTTGCCCGAAGCCGCTCCCGAACTCGATGCCGTGGGCGGAGTGCTCGAGCTCGAACCAGGCGCCACCGATGCCGAGGGCTGCCCGCCCACCGCTCATGTGGTCCAGCGTGGTCACCAGCTTCGCCACCAAGCCGGGATTTCGGAACGTGTTCGCGCCGACCAGCAGGCCCAGCTGCACCTTTTTGGTGACCTTGGCCCATGCGGCGAGCGACATCCAGCCCTCGAAGATGGGCTGGTAGGGGTCACCGAAGATGGCGTACAGGTGATCCCAGGTCCAGAGCGAGTCGTAGCCGAGCTCGTCGACGCGCGTGGCGGTGCGCTCGAACGACGCCCAGTCGGTGCCCTGGCTCCACAGGAGGACGCCAAGTTTGATGTCGCTCGTACGAAAGGTGTGCTCGGTGTCGTCAGGGTTCATGCTTGCGAGTCTATCGAGCGTTGGGCGTCCGTGTGCGGCCGTCTGCCGCTCGTTCAGCCGCGGGCGGTCACCCGAACTGGCTCCGGCATCGGATCGTC
>JBBJNX010000148.1:0-5959 GCA_037721115.1 Candidatus Limnocylindria bacterium | reverse complement strand
GAGACCGGCACGGCCTTCGTGATCGTGACCCACGACCCGGGCGTGGCGGAGTCCGCCGATCGCATGATCGAGGTGCGCGACGGAACGATCGCTCGTGACACGGCAGCCGCCGCTTGACGTCCCGGCGGCTCCGCAGAGTCGAGTACACGACGTGCCACACTGACCATATGCCCAATCGCCTGATCGACGAGACGAGCCCGTATCTGCTCCAGCACGCCCACAACCCGGTCGACTGGCATCCGTGGGGCCCGGAAGCGCTCGACAAGGCACGCACGCTGGATCGGCCGATCTTTCTCTCGATCGGGTATTCAGCCTGTCATTGGTGCCACGTCATGGAGCGCGAGAGCTTCGAGCACCCCGACACCGCCGCGCTCATGAACGAGCACTTCGTGTCGATCAAGGTCGATCGCGAGGAACGGCCGGATCTCGACGATGTCTACATGGCGGCCGTGCAGGCCATGACCGGCTCCGGTGGTTGGCCGATGAGCGTCTTCCTGACGCCCGACCTGCGGCCCTTCTTCGGCGGCACCTACTTCCCGCCGGAGGACCGTCATGGGATGGCCGGCTTCCCACGCGTGCTGACATCGGTGGCGGACGCGTATCGGTCACGACGCGCCGAGGTCGATCAGCAGGCCGGCATGCTGGCCAGCCACCTTCAGAGCACCCTGTCGGTGCAGGCAGGCGATCGCGACCTGGAGCGCCATCAGCTCGAAGCTGCCGCGTCGCGGATCGGCGGGAGCTTCGACCTTGCGCATGGTGGATTCGGCGGCGCGCCGAAGTTCCCGCCGGCGATGACGCTCGAATTCCTCCTGCGCACGTGGCGCCGCACCGGAGATGACACGCTGCTGACGATGGTGACCCGCACGCTGGACGCCATGGCCGACGGCGGCATCAACGACCAGCTCGCCGGAGGCTTCGCCCGCTATAGCACCGACGCCCAATGGCTGGTGCCGCACTTCGAGAAGATGCTGTACGACAACGCCTTGCTTGCCCACGCTTACCTGGAGGGCTACCGCGCGACCGGCATGGACCGATACGCCGACGTGGCGCGGACGACGCTCGACTTCATGCTGTTTGAGCTGCTCACTGCCGATGGCGGTTTCGCCTCTGCGCTCGATGCCGACAGCGAGGGCGTCGAAGGTCGGTTCTACGTGTGGTCCTACGAAGAGTTCATGTCAGTTCTCACCGATGCGGACCTCGATGATGACGACCGACGCTTACTGGCAGGTTACTGGGGGGTTATTGCCGAGGGGAATTGGGAGGAAACGAATGTGCTCCATCGGGCCGGGCGAACGGACGCGCCTGAGGAGCTCGTCGAGCGCGGTCGCTCGGCGTTGCTGCGCGCCCGATCGGGCCGCGTGCGTCCTGCGCGCGACGACAAGCAACTGGCCGCCTGGAACGGCTTGGCGCTGCGTGCGCTGGGTCACGCGGCTCTTGTCCTGAAGGATCCGCGCTATGCGGATGGTTGCCGCACGCTCATGGCATTCGTTGAGGCGCAGTTGGTCCGCGACGGCGATCGGCTGTGGCGAACCGCCCGCGACGGCCGCGCCCACACGCCGGCGTTCTGCGAGGACTACCTTGCGCTGGCCGACGGCCTGTTGAGCGCCCATGCGGCACTTGGGGAAGCAGCGCCGCTCATGCTCGCCCGACGGCTGGTCGAGACCGCGATGCTCGACTTCTGGGACGCCGACGCCGGCACGTTCGTCGATACGTCGGCCGAGCACGATCGCACCGTGGCGCAGCCGCGTGGGCTGGTCGACAACGCAACCCCATCGGCCAACAGCATCGGGGCCGACGTCCTGCAACGCCTGGCGCTTCTCACCGGCGACGAGACCATGGCGCGCGGCGCGCAATCGATCCTGCGGGCGGTCGCTCCCGCGCTCGAGCGGCAGCCGAGCGCTTTTGGCCGGATGCTGTGTGCCGCGGATCGGTCGCTGGGGGAACAGATCGACGTGGTGGTCGCAGATGAGCCGGGCTCAGACGACGCGCGGGCCCTCCGTGAGGCCGCCGCCGCGCCGTTTGTTCCGGATCTCGTGCTCGCCAGCGTGGCCGAGGGCGATCCACATGCGGCCTGGCCATTGTTCGTTGGGAAGGTGGCCGCTGGAAGACGGCCGACCGCCTACGCCTGCCGTGGGTATGCATGCGACCAGCCGACGGTCGACCCTGCCAGGTTGGCCGACCAGGTCGTCACCCTCGGACCTACCCGCTGAGTGTGCCATTTACTCGCGTGGCGAGTGATGTTCGGTCGAACCCATCCTGGCTCTGCCGCTTCACGCCCCACGGCGGTGTCGAACGGCCAATGGGCGGAGTCAGCGTCCCGGAGGCTGCAAACTACGCTGCGGGCTGGTATCTGGCGGAGTCGCACGAGAGAGGCTCCTGAGCGCGTCAGCCGGCGAGACACGACAGCAGAACGGTCCGATGCCGATTGTCGGCATTCGGATCGAGCAGGGCGATCGACTGCCACGTTCCCAGCGTCATGCGTCCGGCGACGACGGGGACGGTGAGCGAAGGCGAGACGAGGAGCGGCAGCACGTGATCGGCGCCATGGCCGGCGCTGCCATGGCGATGCAGCCAGCGGTCGTCGCGCGGGAGAAGCAGATCCAGCGCCGCAAGCAGATCCTCATCGGACCCCGCCCCGAGCTCGACTACCACGACCCCGGCCGTGGCATGCGGGACGAACACCGTCAGCAGGCCGTCACCTCCATCGGCGACGTCGGCCAGGAAGACGGCGCACTCCTCGGACAGGTTGACGAGCCCTGGCCTGGCCCGGGTTTCGATGTCGAGCTCGCGGTGCTGCATCGGTCTAGGGTGCGGCGTAGCTGTGTTCGCCGATGAAAAAGAGCCCGGCACCGAGGGAGGTGAACAGCACGCCGGCGAAGCCGAGCACGATGAGCCATGGCGCCAGCCGCTCCCATCGGTCTCGTCGTCCGGCGACGTGCAGGTAGGCGCCGAAGACGAGCCAGGTGGCGGCCGCCGCGAGCTCCTTGGGATCGTTGCTCCAGTAGGTCCGCCAGGCGAGGTGGGCCCAGACCGACCCGAGCGCGATGGCGATCGTCAGGATCGGGAAGGCAATGAGGACTGCTCTGTGGCCGATGGCCCGGGCGGCGCCGGCCGGCGGCAGGAGCGGGATGCGGTCGCCGCTCCGCGCCTGCCCGATCTCGGCCGCCGCAGCAACGAAGGCGACGCCGCTGACGGCGTAGGCAAGCACGGCGCTGCCGACATGGACGGTCAGCAGGAACGGTTGCTGAAGGGCGGGGACGAGGGGATCGACTCGATCGTCGAGGCTGAGTGCGAAGATCACCAGTCCCGCCGCGAGGAGCGCGGTGATGGGTGCCAGGCCCTCGAGTGGATGGGCGCGCGCCATCACAAGATGGGTCCCGATCAGGGCCGCTGCAAAGGCGAGGCTGAACTCATGAAGGTTCGACCATGGCGCATGCCCGATGAGGAGGGTTCGCAACGCCAGGGCCCCGAGCAGCAGGGCGAAGCCGACCAGGAGTCCGGCACCCGCGCCTCGCCGCAGGAGCGAGGAGCCACTCCCGGCAGTCAGCGTCGCCGAGCTTGTCGCGGCGAGTGGATGGCTCCCGATGCCGAGCAGGATGGCGCCGAGTCCGGCCGCCGCCGAGGCCAACAGCACGGTAAGTCCGGTGATCAGCAGGATGGAGATGAGGGTGGTCATCGATCGACCCGGTGGTGGTCGCCGACCGGGTTCAACCGGTCAGCGCACGAGGGCCGTATCCGCGACACCGGTGCGGGTGCCGCATCGGTAGCAGGAAGCCGTACTCGCCGAGAGCGTTGCGCCGCAATTCGTGCAGTCCACCGACAGATCACGTTCGCAGCTGGTGCAGAATCGCGCGCCGGCAGGGAACACGAGCTGGTCGAAATCGCAGTACGGGACCCCGCGTGGATGTTCGGCGGCCTCCCCACCGGGGGAGGACGGCAGCGCGACGACCGTCTGATCCGCGGGCGCATCGTTGATCCCGACCTGGCTCACGCGGAGGTAGCCGATGATCAGCCAGAGCACGTACAGGCCCAGCACGCCGAGGAGGACGAGCGGGAAGAAGATTCCCAGGCGGTCGCCCCAGCCGGTGGCGAGCCAATCGGCAACATCTCGGATCAGGTCCATCGCGGGCCGATTCTAGCATCGGCTACACTCCGCCGAACACCTGGAACGAACCAACGCCGATGCAACGACCGCGACTCGATCCCCGTTTGCCGCTGACCGAGCTCCACGTGCATCTCGGAGCCGCCGTCACACCGGCGATCATGTGGGGCATCGCCCACGCCCAGGGCATCAAGTTGCCGACGAAGGACTTCTGGGCATTCCGCGACCTCATCACCGTGGGTCGCAGGCGTCGCTCGTTCGATGCCTACCTTGACCTCTTCCATTGGACAGAGCTCATCCAATCGAGTCCGATCGCCGTCGAGCGCAGCGTCTACGAGGTCATCGGCGGCGCGTATCGCAAGAACAACGTGACCGGACTGGAGCTTCGCTTCAATCCGATGAAGCGCAACCGCGGCGGGGAGCAGGACCTTGACCACATCATCGCGGCCGCCGTGCGCGGGATGGACCGGGCCATCCTCGAGTACCCGCAGGTCCGCGCCGGCCTGGTCCTCTGTCTGGATCGATCCTTCTCTCCCACCCTGAATGAGATCATCGCTTCGAAGGCGATCAGCTGGCGCAGCCGTGGCGTCGTTGCCATCGATATCGCTGGTCCGGTATCCGATGGGTTCCGGTTCGCCGACTATGCGGACATCTATGCAGAGTGCCGCCGTGCCGGCCTGGGTCTCACGGTCCACGCCGGCGAAACGGGCGGCGCCGAGGAGGTTCGGGAAGCCCTTGAGGCGCTCGAGCCGGATCGCATCGGCCACGGGGTGCGGAGTGCGGAGGATCCGCACGTGCTCGGGATGCTGCGGGAGCGCGGCACCGTGCTCGAGGTCTGCCCCAGCTCGAACCTGAACACCGGCGTGCTCGGGAGCATCAGCGAGGTTCGACGCGTCGTGCGCACGCTCGTTGACAGCGGCGTCGCGTTCACGGTCAGCACTGACGGGCCGGAGATGCTTCGTACGTATCTGCGCGATGAGCTCAACCTGCTGCTGCGCCACGACATCCTCTCGATGGACGAGGTGCTGCGCGCCATTGAGGTTGGGGTCAGTGCGAGCTTCCTGGACCGTGCACCCACGATCGAGCGATCACTCGGGCGTCGCGCTGAGAGGGTCTTGCCCGATGCGGGGATCCCCGTCGAAATGGGCATCTAGAACCGTATACTGCCGGCCGTGTCATCGATCTGGCGCCCGGTACGCGAGCGTGCTCCCGCGCGGAGCCTGATGGTCGTCGTGGCGCACCCCGGCGACGAGGCGTTCGGCTTCGGAGGCGCGATCGCCAGTGCCGCGGCTGCGGGCGCCTACGTGGTCGTAGTCTGCGTCACGCGCGGCTGGTTTGACGCCCGCCTGACCGCCGGCTCGCCGGCTGCCGGCGGGAAGAATCGGGACGTGAAGACCGGTGCCATCAACTGGCGGAACATCGATACCGTGCGGGAGGATGAGCTGCGTCGCTCGGTGGCACTCCTCGGCGTGCGGGTGGTCCGGATGCTCGATTACGCTGAAGGCGATCTCGATCGCGAGAATTTCGACAACCTGGTCGGCAGGATCGTTGAGCCGATCCGGATGCATCGGCCCGAGGTGATTCTCTCGTTTGGTCCCGATGGCGCCACCGGTGACACCGACCACGTGGTCCTCTCGCGGGCAGTCCGTGCCGCCTACGATCGCGCCGCCGAGCCGCTCGCATACGAGGACGACCTCGAGGAGGACCAAGTCGCCTGGCGCGCGGCCAAGCTGTATGAGCTGGTGGTGCCGCAGAGTTCCCTGGCGGGGCTGGGAGGGCTGCTGCAGGCTGAAGGGTACGGGTCGGCGGTGGAGCCGACCGTGGCGCTCGAGCTCGGCGAGCTGGCGCAGCTCAAGC
>JBBJNX010000147.1:0-5982 GCA_037721115.1 Candidatus Limnocylindria bacterium | reverse complement strand
GGCTGGCCCCACGACGGAGCCACGCTATCCGCAGCAATGGGCGCTCAGCAATACCGGGCAGACGGTCAATACCTACGTTGGGGCGCGCGATGTCGACATGAACGTTCCCGAGGCCTGGAACATCACGACCGGCAACCCGAATCTCGTCGTGGCCGTGACCGATGACGGGGTTGATTTCTCGCATCCCGATCTGGCGGCCCGAAGGTGGGTGAACACGGACGAGATCGCTGGGAACGGGATCGACGATGACGCGAATGGCTACATCGACGACGTGTACGGCTGGGACTTCTGCAACGACGACAACACCGTCCACGACGACGATATCGCCATGCACGGAACGCATGTCGCCGGATCGATCGCGGCCTCTGGCAATGGAGTCGGCATCGCCGGCGTGGCGCCGTCGGTCAAGATCATGGCGGTCAAGTTCCTGCCCGATGATCCCACGGCATCGCTTGATCCAGGCTCCCCGTGTGGCACCGATGCCGGGGCAGCCGCGGCGATCGCTTATGCCTACGCCAATGGCGCCCGCATCATCAATGCCTCGTGGGGCGGCTCCGGCTATAGCCAGACGCTCAACGACGCGATCGAAGCTGCGCCGGATGCCCTGCTCGTCGCGGCGGCCGGCAACGAGAACGTCGACAACGACCTTTCCCCCGTCTATCCCGCCTCGTACGACCTGCCCAACATTCTGTCGGTGGCCGCAATTCATAACCAGGGCCATCTCACCGGTTTCACGAATTACGGCGTCAACAGCGTCGACCTCTCGGCCCCGGGCGAGGATATCGTCAGCTCGGTCCCCGGCGACGGGTGGGCATACCTGTCGGGCACGTCGATGGCCGCTCCCCACGCGAGTGGTGTCGCCGCGCTGGCAGCATCAGTCAAGCCCGCGCTGCTCGGCGACGCCTCCGCGCTGCGGCAGCACCTGATCGCCACCGCCAGGGCATTGCCGAGCAGCCTGAACTGGGTCGCGGCACCACGCCTGCTGGACGCGCGGGCCGCCGTCGTCAGCAGGCCGGACATCCGTCGGCTGTGGGGCGCCAATCGCTACGCGACCGCCGCGGCGATTTCCGCGGCAACCTACGTTCCGGGCGTGCCGTACCTGTTCATCGCCACGGGGTTGGGCTTTCCAGATGCGCTCGCCGGCGGCGCTGTCGCCGCTCAGACTGGATCGCCGCTCTTGCTCGTCAACCAGTCGAGTATCCCGGCCGAGACTCGGGCCGAGATCCAGCGGCTGAGGCCGTACGCTATCTACGTGCTCGGTGGAAGCTCGGTGGTAGGGGAGGCCGTCTTCGACCAGCTGCAGCAGTACGATGACCCATCGAGCGGAGGCGTCGTTCGTCTGTGGGGCATCAACCGATACGAGACCGCGGCGGCCGTCTCCGAGGGGTTCGGCACCGGCGTCTCGACGGCGTTTATCGCCAACGGGCTGAACTTCCCTGACGCGCTCGCCGGCGTGCCAGCCAGCGCCGTACTGGGTGGCCCGCTCCTCCTGGCGACAGCGACGCAGATTCCTCCCGCCACAGCCATCGCCCTGAACGACCTCGAGCCGCAGCGGATCGTCATCCTGGGTGGAACTTCGGTGATCTCCACGGCCGTCGCGAACCAGCTTGCATCGTTCGCGCCGATCAGCCGCATGTCAGGTTCGGACCGCTGGGCGACGGCCGCCGATATCGCCAACCGGGCGTTCCCCGCAAGCGAAACGGCATACATCGCCAACGGCCTCGGGTTCCCCGACGCGCTTGCCGGCGGGCCAGCGGCTGGCGCGTATGGTGGGCCGCTGCTTCTCACCACCTCGACCTCCCTTCCGCCTGCCACGACGCAACAGCTTCAGCGACTCGGACCGGCTCGCGTGTTCGTGCTGGGCGGCACGAGCGTCGTCTCCACTCCGGTGATCGACCAGATCAGGGCCGCCTTCCCATAGTCCTACCCTGGTCGCTCACGTGGCATGGGGCGGGCGTATCGGCGAATGAGTGGCCAGAATCCCGTGCGGTGGGAACGGTGGCCAGGCTGAGGATCGGCCGCGTGGTTGGAGTTCCCGCGGGGCGCACAAGAACGGAGACTGACTGGCCGCTACGCCCGTGGGGTGGCAATCGGCCTGCCGAGGAACCGATCGGAGGGCTGCGGCGTCAAGGGCGGTGCTGCAGCATCGATCCAACGCCCCGTACCAAACAGGAGGACGGTCGATGCGACGTCCCTGGCTTTCCCTCGTCGCGGCAACCGCCGCAATGCTCATCACTGCTGCGCCCGCGCTGGCGTGCGGCGGTTTGATCGGTCCCAATGGAGCCGTCAATCTGCTCCGCACGACCACCTTCGCCGGCTACACCGACGGCGTCGAGCACTACGTGACCTCGTTCGAATTCGCCGGCGGCGGCGGCGCCTTCGGGAGCATCACCCCGCTGCCGGGGGTCCCGACCGACGTGGTCCGCGGTGGTGATTGGACCCTCCAGCGCCTGATTCGCGAGACCGATCCGATCTTCGACGAGGCGTTCGCCGCCTTCGACGCAGGCGGCGAGAGCGCACGTGAGGCGGAGGTGCTCCTCGAAACGACGATCGATGCACTCGATATCACCATCCTGCGTGGTGGCGGCGACGAGGTCGGCCTGTGGGCCAAGAACCACGGCTTCCGCCTACCACCCGACGCACCGGAGGTGCTCGATTTCTACGCCGATCGCAGTCCCATCTTCATGGCAGCAGCATTCGACGCCGATGCGGCCGCGGCTCGCGGCCAAGCGCTCGGCGACGGCACTCCGGTCCACCTGACCATCCCGACCGACAACCCGTGGGTGCCGCTTCGCATCCTCGGCCTCGGCAAGGCGGACGGCGAGCTCGTCGAGGCCGATGTCTACCTGTTGACCGACATCAAGCCCGCCCTGATGCCGAATGCCGGCGCGTTCGCCGAGTCCGACGGGCTCATCCTCGACCACAGCGAGGGGGCGACCGAGTCCCTGCTCGATGACCTGCGATCCGACGTCGGTATGGAGTGGGTGCCGGATGAGGCGTGGCTGACCAAGATCGTGGTGTCGTCGGATGCCGGCGAGCTCGACTTCGATCTCGCCATCGACGCGTCGGGCGCCGGTCGGCCATCGGCGACTGATGCAGGCTATGCGCCGTTTGGGAACAATCCCGTGCCAGCGGCGCCCGTGGCCCTCTACCTTCTGCTGGCCGCGATGATGGTCATCGCGCTCCCGATCATCTTCGATCGTTGGGTCAGAGGTGCCTCGCGCACTCCACCGCTCGCCGGCGCATGAGACGGATCACCCGTATCGGGTCGACGGCTGCGGCACTGCTCCTGGCGGTGACCGCGGTCGTCGGCTGCGCGCGATCCGCGCAGACGATCACGATCACGATTCATTACTCCGCCTTCGACCCCCCTCGGTTGACGGTCCCGCGGGGTGTCCCGATCACGTTCGTGCTGGTCAACCAGGACCCGATCGACCACGAGTGGCTCATCGGCGATGCTTCGTTCCACGACGCGCACCGCACCGGCACGCATGCCAGTCATGGTGGCGTGCCGTCCGAGGTCAGCCTACCCGCGCTCGAAACGGTCGAAACAACGATCACGTTCGACGAAGCAGGGACCCTGTCCTACGTCTGCCACCTGCCCGCGCACGAGTCATACGGTATGGTCGGCGAACTGATCGTCGGTGGTTGACCGCGCGTCCCGTTCGCGGGCGTGGTCTTCTAAGGGGATCTAAGCGGCTGCCTCTGGCGCGCCGAGCAGCATGGGCAGGATGCTGCCGAAGAAGTACCCCGCGATGCCGGCGACGGCTCCCAGCACCATGATCTCGAGCCCGGATGCCCACCACGATCGATGCGTCCATCGGCTCTTCAACGCGCCGATGCTGAACAGGACCGCCAGGGTGGCCGCGACCGAGACCATCACCGCGGCCCCGCCGTTCATGAACAGGTGCGGCAGGATGGGAGGAATGGTGCCGAGGCCGAAGGCGGCGCCCATGACGAGCGCTCCCTGGAGCGGGGAGCCGCCGCCCTCCTCGACGGTGAGGCCAAGCTCCTTTTCGACCATCGTCTTGAGCAGGACGTCCGGATACTCGGCCATGACGCGCGCGACCTCGAGTGCCTTGTCGTGCGGCAGTCCGTCCTCCTCGAACATGAACGCGATCTCCGCCTCCGCCTCGCCCGGCCGCTGATGGACCTCTTGGCGCTCGTCGACGATCTGGGCGTCAATTATCTCCCGCTGGCTCTTGCTGCCGATGTACTCGCCGGCCGCCATGCTGAAGATGCCGGCCAGGCCCGAGGCGATGCCGGCCACGAGAATCGTGTAGCGGTCCGACGTGGCGCCGGCCACGGTGCTCACCACCGCCAGGGTGCTGACCAGCCCATCCTGGGCGCCGAAGATCGCCTCTCGGATCTCGCCGAGCAGTCCGGCCCTGCGCCGTTCGTCGCTCAGGTGGGCACCCAGGAACTCGTGGTCGAAATCGTGTGCTGCCATGTCCGCGCGCGCGTCCTCATCGGCCATGAGCTGGGCGGTCCGATCCTCCATGAACGAAGCCTACCCGAGCGGCGTATTCGTGGTGCGGAACGATTGTCCGGTCGGTGACGTCCGGGCTGCACCTGAAGGAGGGATCACCCAATGCGTCCACGTACACCGATTCGCACAGCCGGAAGAAGGCCGGCATTCCTAGCGCTCGTGCTGCTCACCCTCATCGTCGCCGGCTGTGCGACCGGCGGAGGCCTTGCCGCCGCGCCGAGCGGCGATCAGGCCGCACCTGCGGAGAGTGCCGCATCCGGATACCGCGATGCCAGCGGAGGCACGGGTGGGGCCGACGAAGACGAGGAGGCCAATACGGGCGGCGGCCCGACCAGCGCCGAGGGCAACTTCGCACCGCTCGAGCAGCGCATCATCAAGACCGGCGAGGTCAGCGTGGAAGTGGCGAATGTGTCGGCCGCCGTCGGCAGCGTGCGCGCGTTTGTGCTCGAACTCGGCGGCTACGTGGGTGGCTCGCAGGCAGGCTCGAGCGACGAGGGCGCGACGTTGACGTTGCGCGTGCCGGCTGCACGCTTCGACGAGGCCCTCGAGCGCCTGCGTGCTCTGGACGGCGAGGTGGTCGTGGAGGCGACCCGCGAGTCGGATGTCACACGTCAGCTCATTGACCTCGGCGCGCGGATCGCGAATCTCGAGGCGTCCGAGGCGTCGTATCGGGTCCTGCTCGAGCGGGCCGAGCGAATCGACGACGTGCTGGCGGTCCAGTCTCGACTGGACGGCGTGCGCGGGGAGATCGAGCAGCTCGAGGCGCAGCTCCAGGACATCGAGGGCGATGCGGACCTCTCGACGCTGACCGTCTCGCTGATCCCGGTCGCGGAGCCGGTGGCGGAGGTGACCGCGACATGGGATGCCGGCTCGCAGTTCAACGCGGCGCTGGCGTCGCTGGTCGGCATCGGCCAGGGACTGCTGAACTCCGTCATCTGGTTCGGCATCGTATGGCTGCCGGTCCTGCTGGTGCTGAGCATCCTCGCGCTCTTGGCGTTGCGAGGCGTGCTCGAGGTTCGTCGACGCCTGCCGCTGGTCGCACATCCGCCGCCGGCCAATCGCGACGTTCCACCGGCCTGAACCCACAGGGTGGTCTAAACTGCACCAAGGTCCTTTAAGCCGGCACCGTGATGCCGGGAAGGAGCGATAGGTGCAGACATCCTGAATCTCGAGCAGCTCTCCGAGGCGCCAGCCGCTGACCCGCGGTCGGTGCCTCGTTCGGCGCCGGGCATGGTGGCGCTCGAGGGCGGGCGCGTGTGGCGCGGCGTTCTGCGCGGATACATCGGTCCGGCCGAGGGTGACCTCATTTTCACCACGGCCGCCACGGGTTGGGGCGAGATCCTGACCGACCCGTCATACGCCGGCCAGATCGTGGTCCTGACCCACCCGATGGCTGGCAGCTATCGGATCGCCGCGTCGGAGCTGGAGTCGAACCGCGTCCACCCGCGCGCGCTCTTCTGTACGCGCCTCGTGACGCCGCCGCGCGGAGCCGG
>JBBJNX010000146.1:0-6000 GCA_037721115.1 Candidatus Limnocylindria bacterium | reverse complement strand
CGGCAAGCTCCACGTTCCTGCCTTCGGACCGGGACGGTCGGCGCCCGTGACCGCCGGCGTGCTGGAGCCCGAGCAGGCAACGCTACAGGGCAGCGTCATCACCACTGCACGCCCGAGTGATGGCGCGCCGACACCGTCCATCGCTCTGGTATTGGCGGGCACGTTCACCCCGGCCGAGGGCGGCAACGGGAGCGCAGAGGTCGAACACCCGCCCGAGGCGGCGGAATCGGCATTTGCCAGAGCGACCGTTGCCGAGAGCCACGCGGCAGATGCGAAGGTCGTCAACCTCGAGGAGGCCACCGTCATCGTGGCCGGCGGTCGCGGCGTGGGCGGCGAGGAGGGCTTCGGGCCGCTGCGCGACCTGGCCGCGGCGCTGGGCGGTGCCGTCGGCGCATCACGGGCCGCGGCGGACGCGGGCTGGATCCCGTACCAGCTCCAGATCGGGCAGACCGGGAAGGTGGTGAAGCCATCGCTCTACATCGGCGCCGGGATCAGTGGGGCCATCCAGCACCGGGTCGGAATGCAGACCGCGGAGCATGTCATCGCCATCAATCGGGACCCAGACGCGCCGATCGGTGAATTTGCCGATCTGTTCGTCGTCGGTGACCTGTTCCAGATCGTGCCTGCGCTGACGGACGAGATCCGACGCCGCAAGGGAACAGAGGGGGCGTAGGCTACGAACATGCGCGCATTATTCGGTGGCAGACGCCGCAGCATCTTCAGCCACGGCAAGGAGCTCGGGCACTACCGGAACGAGATGTTCCAGATCACCGCGCGAATCGATGCGATGCTTGTCGCGGTGGCCGGTGAGATCGAAGCGCTGCGTCGACGCGATCTGGATCCGGATGAGGCCGTGACTCGGCTCGGTGTGCAGGAGGAGCAGCTTGACGAGGAGGTCGCCAAGCTCCAGGCAATGATGGCCCCCGAGGAGCTGCACGGACTCCATATGGAGTACGAGACGAACCTTGAGCGGGCACTCCGCGGCATCGTAACCGCCGAGCGCGGCTGCGCCATCACCAAGTTGCCACATCGGCCTCCCGATGACGAAGAGCCGTACATCTACTACAAGCGAGGTCACTCGAACGTGAGCCATTCCCGGCTGCGCATGGCCGAGATCGTGGAAGTCCTGCTCAACTGGGAGCCTGGAGGACCCACGGATGCGTCAGTGGCTGCCCGCCTGGAGCGCACTCGCCAGGGTTGAGCGGCATATCTTGTGGTATGCTCCGCGCCGGCACAACCACTGGTGTAGTCCGGACCGGGAGGCGAATCGATATGCGCTGTCCACGCTGCGAGCAGACCGGCACGCGCGTCATCGATTCGCGTGATCTCGAGAGTGGCAGCACCATTCGCCGACGCCGCGAATGCGAGGCATGCTCGTATCGGTTCACCACGTACGAGCGGGCCGAGGGCGCACGTCTCGTCGTGAGCAAGCGCGATGGCAGCCGCCAGGACTTCGACCGCGAGAAGCTGCGCACCGGTCTGCTGAAGGCGCTTCAGAAGCGACCCGTGACCCTCGACCGCGTCGAGACGGCACTCGATGACATCGAGAGTCAGCTTCGAGCCCGGGGGGATACCGAGCTGCCTTCGACCGAGATCGGACGACTTGCCACCGATGCGCTGCGCGACCTTGACCAACTGGCCTACATCCGGTTCGCATCGGTCTATCACGCGTACGACGACATCGAAACGCTCCAGCGCGAGGTGGATCTGCTGATCAAGCAGCGTCCTGGGTCGTAAGATCAGCGCCGCATGATCCTGTCCGATCGCGATATCCGGGCCGAGATTGCCGCCGGCCGGATCGTCGTCGACCCGTTCTCCCCGGAGGCCGTCCAGCCGTCGAGTGTCGACCTCCATCTCGGAAATCGCTTCCGGGTCTTTCGTAATAACCGGACCGCGGTGATTGACCCGCGAGCGGATCAGCCGGAGCTGACCGAGCTGGTCGAGATCGTCGGCGACGAGCCGTTCATCCTGCATCCGGGCGAGTTCGTGCTGGGCGCGACCTTCGAGCGCGTCGCGCTGCCCGAAGACCTCGTTGCCAGGCTCGAAGGGAAATCAAGCTTGGGGAGGCTCGGCCTGCTCATCCACTCGACCGCCGGCTACGTGGATCCTGGCTGGGAGGGAACACTGACGCTGGAGCTTTCCAACGTCGCGAATCTGCCGATCAAGCTGTACGACGGCATGAAGATCGGCCAGATCAGCTTCCAGCGCCTGAGCTCGCCGGTGGAGGTCGGCTACGGCGATGCCCGCATCGGGTCCAAGTACCGCGGCCAGACCGATCCCACCGCCAGCCGCTACCACGCGGATTTCGACCGTGGACGCGTGACCAGGTGAGCGAGCCGCTGCACGAGATCGGCGAACGGCGAGCGTTCGCGGGCGGTGTTGGTGTGCGCGTTATTCGAGCCGGCTGGTTCCGCCCGGACGCAGGCGGCTTCTTTGGCGTCGTGCCGCGCCCGCTGTGGAGCAGGCTGGTCGAGACCGATGAGCGCGGGCGACTTCGCTGCCGGTTGAATCTCCTGCTCATCGAGGCTGGAGGCAAGCGCATCCTGGTCGAGACCGGTACCGGGGTGCGCATGAGCGACAAGGACCGTGACATCAAGGGGGTCGAGGGCGGCGATCCTGTCGAAGCGCTCTCGGCCGTGGGCGAAGATCCCGCATCAATCGACTTCGTGGTGGTGAGCCATCTCCATTACGACCACGCGGGCGGCATGGTCGACACCTTTGGCCGCCCGGCTTTCCCCAACGCGCGCTACGTCGTCCAGCGTGATGAAGCGGAGGCGGCGCATGGTGACGAGCTCCGACTGGCGGGCATCATGGAGGTCGAGCAGCTGGACGCGGTGCGAGCCGCCGGACAGCTGGCCGAGGTCAACGGCGAGGTCGAGCTGGTCGAGGGCGTGCGCGTCGTTCGCACCGGTGGCCACACGCGCGGCTCGCAGGCGGTGATGATGGGCGTCGATCGCCCTGGCGGCCGCGCAGGCGATCCGACGGAACGAGCCATCTTCTGGGGCGACCTGATCCCGACCCGCTGGCAGATTCCCGTGCGATGGACATCTGCCTACGACGATTATCCGATCGACGCCATCGAGGTCCGTAGCGAACTCGTGGCCCGCGCGGCCGCCGAGGGCTGGTGGAGTTACTTCACGCATGATCCGGGCGCACTGCCCATTCGCATCGAGGCCACCGAGAAGGGCGGTTTTCGAGCCGCGCCCTGATGCGCCGCCTCGCCGCGGTTCTCCTGCTGCTCGCCGCCGGGTGCGCGTCGGATCGAAGCCATCCTTCGGACTGGATTTCGGGATCCGGCCTAGAATGAGGTGGCCACTTCTGCCCGATTGTTCGTTCGAAAGGACGCTGATTCTCGTGACCTATATTCGTACCTTCCTGCGCCGAGGCCTGGTATTGACTGCCGTGATTGCTCTCGTCGCACTGATGGCTGCGTGCAGCAGCCCGGCCGCAAGCACCGACGATGGCGGAGGCAACGCAGGCGGCGGCACCATCGCCGTGACGGATGGCGCCGTCGAGCTGAGCGCCGCCGATATCGCTTTTGACGCGAACGTGATCCGGGCCACGGCCGGCGAAGCCTTTACGATCACGTTCACCAACAACGACACCGCTCCGCACAACGTTTCCGTCTATACCGAAGAGGGTGGCGAGGAGATTGTCCTCGGCGATGTCATTGATGGTGGCGCAACCGTTGAGGTCGAGGTTCCGGCACTCGACGCCGGCGAGTACTTCTTCGTCTGCGATATCCACCCGAACGAGATGACCGGCTCGGTCGTCGTCGAGGGCTGATCCGCGACTGCTGCGATTGACACGAGGCGTGCGGCGTGCACGCTTCGTTCGCATTTGCGCCGGACTGCCTTCGGGCAACGGAGGTCCAGGGCTGGCCACCCGCGCGACGGAGCTAACGGCTATTGGACGCGGCTGGCGGGGCAGTTCCGTCGCGATGTGACCCGTAGCGCGGGCGGATCGACAGAGAGCCCCCTCTCGTTGATCGTTAGCCCCGTGGTGCGGGTTGCGAACGGCCTTCGTCGCGATCAGCTCGACGCGAGCAGCTCGTCGAGGATGGCGACCATCCGCGCCGGATCCAGGGGACCGAGCACCTCGCGCAGGACCGTGCCCTCGGCGCCGATGAAGTAGTGCCGCGGCAGGCCATCGGTCCCGGCCCAGCGGTAGTACGTTTCGAGCGTCGGGTCGAGCAGGATCGGATACTCGACGCCGTAGCGATCGACGAAGTCGGTGACGGCGTCTCGCTCCTCGCCCCAATCGACGCCGAGGATGAGCAGCTCGTCGCCATACACCTCGGCGAGCCCTTGCATGGCCGGCATCTCGGTCCGGCATGGCTCGCAGCTGGTCGCCCAGAAGTTGACCCATACCAGGCGCCCGTCTCCATCAGCCAATGACCAGGTGCGGCCATCGAGATCCTCAGCGCGCAGCTCGGGTGCAGCCTGTCCCACCAATGGGCCAAGGCGCCCATCGGGGGTGCCCCTCAGCAGCGGAATCGTGGTGAGCACGCCGAGCACGACCGCAAGGATGAGGATACCGATGAGCCACAGCAGGCTCCCGCGCCGCCGCCGCAGGATCGCCGGGATCATCGGTCCAGGACCGCCTCGAGGTCAGGGCGGGTGATGATCATCTCGAGGCGATCGGTCCCTTCGACGGCCAGGACCGGGATGCGGTGCGCGTAGCGCACGAGGAGGTCGTCATCGGTTTCGATGTCGACCGCGTCCCATTCGTCGGTTCCGAGCATGGCATCCAGGAGGAGGCGCGCTTCATCGCAGAGGTAGCAGCCGTGCCGAACGTAAAGGGTCGGTCGTGCGGGCATGTGGCGGATCATACGGTAGGATCGGTTTGGCGCCGCCCCCGTAGCTCAGTGGATAGAGCGCCGCCGTCCTAAGGCGGGCGTCGGGGGTTCGAATCCCTCCGGGGGCGCCACACACGAACACGCCGAGGAGTGCACGTAATGGGACTGGTTGAGTGGGTCATTGTGCTGGGCATACTCGCCGCAGCCATCTACCTCGTGCGTCGCATCGTGCGTCGCATCTTTCGTCGCGCCTAGGACGTAGGACTCGAGAACGGGGCCGCCTCCGCGCGGACGACGATCCGGCCCACGTCCCGGACGTGCATCTCGACGCGCTCCACGATGTGCCGGATGATGTCCCGCTGATTGGCCGGTGGCATATCCCGGAGCGATGCACCGAGCGGCAGGATGCGCGCGGCAGCGCGGTCGAAGGCCAGCAACATTAGAGGCGGCCGGCGGTAGCAACTCGCCGATCTCGGCGTCAACGCGGTGATGATTGGCTCATGCAGGCCGGGGCGCTCATCCTTGCCGCGCCGATAGACGGCCTGCCCGGCGTAGAACGGGGCGCGCCGGAAGATGTCGCGGACCGATTGCTTGCTCCACGGCTTGCCACGTCGCGCGATGCCCCGCCGGTTCCGGTCCGCGGCCACGGCGGCATGAGACGAGAGGCGGCCCAAGCCGTAGGCGTCGAATGCCTCCCGGATCACGGCGGCCTCATCCTCGACGGGTTCCAGCCGGTGCGGTTGCGCCACGCGTCCCTCATCGTCTCGGGCGGTGCGGTAGCCGTAGGGATCGCGCCCGTTGTGGCCGCCAGCCTCGTGCTGGGTGCGCGTGATGCCCACAACCGCCATTGCGTCGCCCTGGCATCTCTAATGTGAAAGCCGAAGGTAGCCCTATCTTGTCAAGCCGCCGGTTCGATACCGCTCGGCCTTTGGGAGCGGTACAGCCATAAGCTCATCCACCCGACTGCGAGGGCGAAGACGACGAGCTTCGGGGGAAACAGTGGGGACGGGAACAAGATTACCGCTCCTCCGATCAGGATGACGCTTGCGGCACGCGGAAAGACCGCAGCGCGAAAACTGGCGACGCCGAAGAGCAGCCAGCCGAAGATGAACGTCAAGAACGAGAAGAAGGCGCCGACGAGGAGGATTCCGCCGGGAACTTCGGCAAGAGCATCGGGGGCCACTTCGATGAGATGCGGAAAC
>JBBJNX010000145.1:0-6016 GCA_037721115.1 Candidatus Limnocylindria bacterium | reverse complement strand
TCCGGCACCCTCGCGTCGCTGGCGCGGGCGATGGAGCTCGCCGTGTTCGGCGCTCCGCCTCCGCGGTCGTGGGCCGCGCGATGACGCCCGGCGGAATGCTGCTGACCTCGGGACCGAGCTCGCCCTCGGCGAGCGTGATGCCCGTCGCGACTGCCTGCTCGATGATCTCGGCATTCAGGCTGCTGACCAGGATCTGGGTCGCCAGGATCGCCAGTTGGTCGTACACCGGGTCCACCTGGTTCCAGGCCACCCGAATTGTTGTCTGCCTCCCCTCACGGAGCTCGGCCGCGGAGTTCGCCGGTACCACGACGAGCAGGTCGAGCTCACCGTCCTGGAGCCGTGCTTCCGCGCCCTCGCGATCGTCACTCACCTGGGTGATGTTGAGCCGACCCGGCGCGAGGCTCTCGTAGTCGTCCACCGACCGTGAGAAGTCGCTGTCGGTCGGTACCACGATCTCGGTGGTGAACGGAGCGCGAAAGCCGCTGTACCCGAGACCAAACAGGAACATCACCAGGAATGGACCCAGAACCAGGCTCAGCAACACGCCGGGGCGACGGATCACCTCACGGAGCTCCTTGCCCGTGAAGGACGCCATGCGCACGATGCTGTGCGAGATTCCCTAGACCAGATCACCCACCTCGAGCACCCACCGGCTCAGGCCCCTGCGATCGAACAACCTCCTGATCGCGTGTCGCACGACGTTGCTCGACCAGCTGGGTGAAGACCTCGTCGAAGGTCGGCTGGTGCTCCTCCAGGCCGATCACGCCGATCCCCGCCTGGCGCAGCGCCTCGATTACCAGCGGGGTTGTCGTTGGCGCGTTCTCCGTGATCACGAACAGTTGCCGCGCTCCCGCCTGTCGAACATCCGTGATGCCGGGCACGCCACCGATCACATCGGCATCCACCGCGCGCTCAGTCGTGACCTCGAGCATTTCGCCGCCGAAGACGAGCTTTCGCAGCTCATCCGGCGTATCGAGCGCAACGAGCTCACCATCGGCGATGAGAGCCACGCGGTCGCAATACTCGGCTTCGCTGACATATTGCGTGGTTACCAGCAACGTTCGTCCGTCATTCCGCAGGGTGCGCAGCTCATCCCAGATGGATTGGCGCAGCATGGGATCGATTCCGGCGGTCGGCTCATCGATGAAGAGCACGTCGGGGCTGTGGACGAGGGCGCAGGCGAGCTCAAGCCGTCGCTGCATGCCGCCGGAAAGGTCCCGGGCCAGGCGATGGCGGGCGTCGGTCAGGTCGACCACCTCGAGCGCTCGGCGGATGAGGCGCCGTCGCTTGAATGGGCCAATGCCGTACAGCGCAGCGACGAAGCCCACGTTCTCCTGCGCCGACAGGTCCTCGTAGAGGCTGAACAATTGCGGCATGTAGGCGATCCGGCCGCGGGCGCGGCGACTGAAGCGGATCGGGTCTTCACCGAGGACGCGGATGTCGCCGCTGGTACGGCCGAGCGTGCCGGTCAGCATGCGCACGGTGGTCGTCTTTCCCGATCCACTCGGGCCGATCAGTCCCAGGATGGTACCTGGCTCGACATCGAACGAGAGGCCATCAATCACGGTGCGCTCATCAAACGCGCGCGTGACGTTGCGGACCTCGATGATGGGTCCTGACGTCGGGGATGCGGTCACGCGAGGGCGTTTTGCAAGTCGCGTGCCGCTCGGCGAGCAAGCGCTTGGCAGAGGCGGCGGCAGGTCCGCGGGCACGCAGTATGCCAGTCCGCGAGACCAATCCACCTCGCAGGAGCTTGCTGTGAACGACCTCACCACGAAGGAACGGGACCGCCTCCGGAAGGATCAATTCGCGTATGTCGACCGCGACGGCGGTGAACATCTCCCGATCCATGACGAGTCGCACGCGCGCAACGCCATTGCGCGATTCAATCAGACCGATTTCGAGAGCAAGGCGGCGAAGGAACGGGCCCGCAAGAAGATCCTCGCTGCCGCCAAGCGACACGACATCGAGGTCGACGAGGGCAGCAATGTCCGCGAGCGAGCGGACTGAGCCGCAGATGAGGCCGATCTGGAAGGGGGCGATCAGCTTTGGGATGGTCACCATCCCGGTGAAGCTCTACACCGCCACTTCGCCAAAGGATGTTCGCTTCCGGCTCCTCCACAAGGAGGACCACGCACCGATCGAGGAAAAACGCTTCTGCACCGCCGACGGCAAAGAGGTCGCCTGGGACGATCTGGTCCGCGGCCATGAAGTGTCCAAGGGCGAGTTCATCATCTTGGATCCCGAAGAGATCGACGCGGCCAAGCCGGAGAGCAGCACGACCATCGATATCGGCGACTTCGTGCTGGGCGCCGAGATTGATCCGGTCTATTTCGAGAAGAGCTACTTCCTGGAGCCCACGGACATCGGCGTCAAACCGTTCAGCCTGCTCAAACGCGCGCTGGAGGAGACCGAGCGGATCGCCCTGGCGCGTGTCACGATCCGAACGCGCGAGCGCCTCGCCACTTTGCGCGCATACGAGGAGACGCTCATGCTCGAAACGATGTTCTGGCCAGACGAGATCCGCTCGACCGGCGCTCTCGATCTTCCCGAGGGTGCCGAGACCAGGGTCCCGGCGAAGGAGCTCCAGATGGCCCGCAGCCTGGTCGAGAACCTGGCCGACAAATTCCGTCCCGAGTCGTACACCGATGACTACCGCACGGCACTGGAACGGTTAATAGACCAGAAGATGCGGGGTGAGACGCGCAACGCGAAGCGTCGCAGACCGGCGCCGAAGGTCATCGATCTGATGGAGGCGTTGAAGGCCAGCGTGGATGCCGCGAAGGGCGGCGACCGTGAGCCAGCGAAGAAATCGCCACGTCGGCGGGCAGCGAAGCCATCCGCGGCTGCCTGACTCGTGCCTCCGCCGTCACTACGCCTCAAAGCGATTCAGAAATGCTCGTCCCGCGTAGCAACGTCATCGCCGCCGATGCGGGTCTCTCCGTCAGACGCGTCCGGGTGCGTCGGCTCGGATCGACGACCTGGTCGTGACTCCATGCGGTAGGCCGGGTCATTGGGTGAGAGCCCGCTCTCAGACCCATATCCTGATTCTCGCGTTGCGAGCTCAGTCAATCCGTCCTCCGGCCGCTCACTGCCGGGCTCGCCCACGTCTCCGGATTGCGCTGGCGCGTTAGCGCCCTGCCGAACCGTCACATCCGCCTGGACCTCCGAATCGGCCACCTCTCGACGCTCGGCAGGGACGAACGGCTCTCGCGAACCCTCCGGAGTGAGATTGCCCGTGGCACCGGTCAAGGCTCCAACCGATGACTCGCGGCCGGTCACTGCTGAGGCGGAGCCTCCACGTCCCCGCGCCACGCACCGGTCTCGGTACCGCGGCTCTCCACGAATTCCTTGAAACGTTCAAGATCCCCCTTGACCCGCCGATCCAGAAAGCCGAGGGCCGTGCCGACGTTCTCAACGAGACCTTCGGGCTCTGCGTCGAGCTGGAGGGTGACGCGTGATGTCTCATCATCGATTCGGTGGAAGGTGACCACACCGGCGTTTTCCGCACCCGATGTGGCATTCCACGCGACCCGCTCGTCGGCGTGCTGCTCGGTGATCTCGGCGTCCCACTCCTTGTCCTTACCTGCCACCTCGGCAACCCAGTGCAGATGGGTGTCATCGGTCTGGGTGACCGACTTCACGCCTTCCATGAAATGCGGGAAGTCCTCGAACTGGGTCCACTGGTTATAGGCGGTGTTGACGGAAACTTTGACGTCAATGCTTTCGACGACGGAAGCCATCGTTACGGTCTCCTTGGATAGCAATCGGGTTGATGTTCGTGCTCACGCATGCCTTGCAATCCACGCGCCAGTCGTCCGCGACCGCGCAGACTGCGGCTCCGTGCTGCCGTCTGCCGTCTGGTGTCGTACCGTATCGCCGACGAGGTGGCCACACCTGTCGAATCAGCAGGAGCACACATTTATGCGGTTCGCGCCCCTCACAATCCCGCAGCTGTCGGCCGCCTTCGCGCTGGTTCTGGGTGTGTTCACAGGGACCCACGCCGTGAGTGACTCGCATGCGCGGGGATCAATGCGTACGATGGCCGGCCGCTACTCGGTGACGCTCCTGCCGATCGCCGGTGGATACCTCGTCGCGCACTACCTGACGCTCGTCCTCCAGGGGCTTGTGTGGCTGCCGTCGCTCATTGTTGACCCGTTGATGAGCCTCGCGCCGCAGCTCGACTGGATCCCGATCGGGCTCGTCTGGTACCTGAGCGTGGCGGCCATCGTGGGCGGCCACATCGCCGGCATCGGCCTCGCCCATCGGCGTGCGCTGCGTGACGCACCATCACGGGTGACGTTGGCAAGACTGCCGATGGTCGCGCTCATGATCGGGTACACGGTGCTGTCGCTCTGGATCATCGCGGCACCGATCGTGGTCGAGCCGGGGGTGGTGCCCTCGGCGCTGATGCGATGACCGAGGTCACCCTTGGACTTGCGTTCGCTGCCGGCCTGATCTCGTTCGTCTCGCCATGCGTGCTGGCGCTGCTGCCGGGCTATCTGGCCTTCCTCGGAGACGCATCCGTGGCGGACGGGCACCGCGGTACGGCCGTCACCGTCACGCGGAGTGCCATCCTGCCCCAGGCGTTGCTCTTCATCGGTGGTTTCACCGCGGTGTTCGTCGTGTTGGGAACCTCGATTGGCCTCGTGGGCGGACCGCTCTTCCGCATCCCGGAACTTCGCCAGGTCGCCGGCATCGCGGTGATCCTGCTCGGCATCCTCACCACCGGCATCTTCGGGCCGGTTCTCGATCGCTTCCGTGTTGGGGTCGACGCCTCCGCGCTGCCGGCTGCCCGTTTCGCGAGATCGCTGGCGCTCGGTGCCTTCGTGGCTGTCGGCTGGACGCCGTGCATCGGTCCCGTGCTCGGAGCCATCTTCACCATGGGCGTTTCGAGCGGCTCGGCGCCGGCGGTGTTCGTCCTGCTGATCGCCTACTCGGCCGGGCTGGCTATTCCGTTCCTGGCCGCAGCATTGGCACTCCGCCGCCTACGACCCCTGCTCGACTGGCTGCGGCGCCACCATCGATTGGTGCAGGTCGTCTCCGGCGCGTTCATCATGGTGATTGGCGTGATGATCTTCCTCAACACCTTCGCGCGCCTCGCCAATCTCTTTACGTTCGTGCTGTGAGGCCGTTCACGGCGCACGGCTGACGGCATGATTGCGCAGGCGAAAACCATGTGCGTGGTGCTACGATCCGGCCGGCTGCCTTCCGATCCAGGACTCCCGAGCCGGAGGTTTTGACATGACATTCACGCTCTTCAAGTTCCTGCACATCCTGATGATGTTCATCGCGGTGTCAGCCGCGGTCATCCCTGAGGTCGTGCTGCACTGGGTCAGCCGCAGCGGGGACGTGGGAGCCATTCGTGTCGTGGCAGGCATCGCGGCGCGGCTCGGGAAGCTGCTTCCGGTGTTCTTCGTTGGCGGAGCCGTCTTCGGCCTGCTTGCGGCCGCCACGGGAGAGCTCGACTTCTTTCAGCCATGGCTCATCGGTGCCTACATCATCTTCGTGATCGCCATGGCCACCGGCGGCGCAATCACCGGTCCGTGGGCGGGTCGCATGGCGGCCGCGGCGACTGCCAGTGCCGACGACCGGCCGTCATCCGAGCTTCAGCTCGTCATGCACGAGCCGCGAGCCCTCATCGGCTCGATCGTCCTGATGAGCGCGATCGTCGTGATCATCTTCCTGATGGTCTTCAAGCCCGGAAGATGACCCCTCACCCGGGGCCGGACGCTCGCTCTCGCGCCCGGCCCTTGACCCTGCTACGAGCGGCGGGTGCGGAACGTCACCAGCATTCCCAGGCCAGCCAACAGCACCAGCGCGAGGACGAAGCTGGGCAGCCAGGTGCCCGAAGCGCCGACGCCCGCATCGGCCCCGGTGTCCGGCATCGAGCTGGCGGCCGGAGCACTTGAAGCGGGGGCACTGGAGGAGGGGGCGCTCGCCGCGGGGGCACTGGAGGCAGGGGTGCTGGCCGACGGTGCGGCCGACGGTGCGGCAGCGTTGACCGTGATCGATC
>JBBJNX010000144.1:0-6023 GCA_037721115.1 Candidatus Limnocylindria bacterium | reverse complement strand
GTGGGCTGTGAGCGCAGGGCATCGGCGAACTTCAGCGCCCGTCCGACTGGCGCGGGCCGCTCAAAGATCCGCGGATGGGTCGCAATGCGGACGAAGCCACTCAGGACGAGGTCTGAGAGCCCGATCGGTTCGTCGGATCCTACGGCAGCCTTCAGCCAATCCCGATAGCGGGGGTGGTCAGCCGCGCCCTCGTGGAAGGCATACACGAGAACGTTGACGTCGGGGAGGATCACGTTCCACTCGATTCCATCAGGTCAAGGAGCGCCGCGCCGTCATCAAGATCGACGCCGGAACGCGTAGGCCCTCCCGCAAACGTCGGCAGCCTCGCCGCGGAAGGCTGCTGCGGTGGGCCGCGCCTGGCCAACGAGCTCCGCAGCGCGTCCTCCACGACAGCGGCGAGGGTACGCCCGGACCTGGCGGCTTGCGCCTTCGCCTCGGCCAACAGCCCGTCCTCGATCTTGATGGTGGTTCGCATGCATCAAAGCATCAGAGATACGCATCAATATGTCAACATGTGTTGGAGCGGCCTCGCGGCGCTTCTGGACTACACCGGCCGTCGAAGTCAGCCAGGACGATGTGCGGCGCGACATTCTCCGCACCAGCTCGAATTGGTGCTGGGCGTAGATGGAGATGCGCAGAGCGACTAGTGTCTCGCGCCGCAATGGACTTCGTCCTTTGCGTCGCGGCATATATGCGTATATACGCGTGGTGTCCGTTGCGCATCTGACGCCTCACGTGATCGCTCAGAGCACACAACCGCCAAGGCATTCCGGCACGAGACACTAGGACGGGCGGCTTGAAGGCGGGGCGTTCGAAGGACGCTTTCCCTCGGACTCGTGCGTCCGACGCACAAGACGCGGCGGAATCCGCTCGAACTTCTCCGGTTGGTGCATCCGACGCAAGGGGAGCCTCCGGGCAGTATTCGGGCGCGTTCCACAAGGACCGATAGACTGGACCGCGCCGTGACCACCGCGACGCGTACCGATCCGCTTGGGCTGCCTATACCCGGTATCCGAACTCCACGAGGCGTTTGCGGCACCACAGGACGAACCATCGATCCATCATCGGGCTCAGGTGGCCACGCCAGCGATCGACGGCCTGGGCATTGAAGCCGGCGGGGCTTGGGTCGCCAAAGCTCGAGTTGACGGTCGTGGGCTTGAGCATCGAATCGGTGAGCTCGATATCCAGGAACGCGCAGATGTCCTCCAGGACGGGCTGCGGATTGGACACCAGGTCCTCGTAGCGACAGAAGTGGTAGCGGTTCGGGTAGAGGCGCTGGTACCGACGATGAAGCCGGCTGACGATATGCCATTCGATGATGGTGCGAACGCTGGCATGGAACTCGTGCACCCAGGATTGCTGCCGGCGGCCAGACTCGTGCGCTCCCTGGCGCGAGGGTTTCCTGGTCAGGGAGACATGGATGGCTCGCGGGTCGCGGAACATGTGGATCACCTTCGCATCGGGGAACCAGGAAAGCAGGGTGTCGACGTGGTGAATGTTTCTGGGCGTCTTCTCACCCAGGATCGGTTTTCCCGCGGCGTGTGCGGCCAGCGCCAGGTCGAGAAGGGCGCGCTCGCTGCGATCGGAGTCGAGCATGGCGCGCCGAAATGTCTCACGTTCGACGGTCGCGGCGATCCTGGCCCAGAAATAGCTGGGCGGCGCATCGTAGATATCGACAGCGAACCTGTTGACGTTGGCATCCGACGACAGGCCGCCGAGCGCGATCAGCCGCCGACGGAAGTCATTGGGACGACGGATCCTAAGGCGCGTCTCACCGAAGAAGTGAGACTCGCCACCCATGCCCACCCAATCGGAGCTGTTCAGAACATTGCGGAGCAGCGTCGTCCCCGTGCGAGGCATGCCGCCGATGAATATGTAACCGGTCTTCATGTAGCCTCCGGTGCGCTGCATCCGTGAGCCGGCACATGATACCGAGCTCGCCATCCGTCACTCCGCGTGTGACCGGAGTGTGTCCTGGGCCTTGCCCGATCTGCTCTTCTTAACGTGGCGTTGCGGTTCCTCTGTTGATACTCGCCGAGAATGGGCATGCCAGTCGTGAACTTCGACGTGGCAGCCTTCATGTACTCGTCGAATCCATGCACTCGTCGAATCGACGAATCTCCGCTAGAGTGTGCGCCTCCCGCCCGGGTCAGCGAGTGATTCCTTGAATTCGAGAAGAAATAAACCGGAGAAAATGGCGATGACGCAACCGGCGTCGGGTCGCGTACCGAACCTGTTCATCGTGGGTGCGCCGCGTTGCGCCACGACCTCGATGTACAGCTACTTACGCGAGCATCCCGACATCTTCCTGCCGAATTCCAAGGAGCCGAGATACTTCTGCTCGGACCTTGACTCCGGAAGCCGCTCCGACGGGCATCTCTTCATCCGCGACTGGTCGCAGTACCTGGAGCTCTTCGCCGAGGCCGACGCAGAGAAGTATGTGGGTGAGGGTTGCGTCTTCAACCTCTTCTCATCCGTTGCGGCGCGACGCATCAGGGAGGTCAGCCCAGACGCGAAGATCATCGTTATGCTGCGCGAGCCCGTGGAGCAGATGTACTCGTTTCACGCCATGCGTTTGCTCAATGGGACGGAGGACCTGGGCTTCGAGACGGCCATCGCTGCTGAGCCGGATCGACGTGAGGGCCGTCGTCTCCCGCGCCGGGCGCGCAACACGAAGATGTACCAGTACCGAGCGGTCGCAAGCTACACAGACCAGGTGGAGCGCTACTTCGACACGTTCGGACGCGAGAACGTCCGCATCCTCATTTACGAAGAGTTCATTCATAACATCCCTGCGGCGTACAGAGCAACGCTCGAATTTTTGGGGATTGACTCGAAGTTTCAGCCTCCCTTCGCCGTCGTCAACTCGAACCGGAGCAATGTGCTGCCAGCGGCCGCGCGGGTCCTGCGCGACCCTGCATTGGCCCGGCGCGGGCGGCAGCTGCTGCCCACCCCCCTTCGCCATTGGGCGGGATCGATCCGGCGTCGATTGGATGCCTGGAACATGCGGCCCACCAAGCGAGCCGCCCTCGATTCAGGCCTCCGCGCCGAGCTGAACGACGAATTCCGGCCGGAGGTTGATCGGCTGAGCCTGCTGCTGGGCAGAGACCTCCGCAACGTATGGTACCGAGCAGGGCCCGCGGTGCCTAGCGATCCCAGTCGAGAGCCATCCCGAGGAGCTGCTCGAGGTGCCGATTATGAGGTCGGAAGTACTCGATGAGTCGGGCTCGGGTCGCTGGCTCCATCTGATCGCCATACACGCCCGACTTGAAGACCTCATTCGAGTCGATCGCGACGGGGGACAGCCCCAGGAATGAAAAGCAGTCGGCTAACGCCGCGCTGGGGGAGCGAAACATCTGCTCACTGGTGAGGACGAAGAGCTGATCGCGCGAAAAGCTGGCCAGCCACAGCGTCAGTTGGCTGAAGTACCTCCCGCGGGCCAAGTACGAATATCGCTCGTGGGCCAGGCTCCGATACTTCGGCATCGCCATCATCTTCCGCTCCTCGACGGGGATGAGCGCGGCCTCGCGCTCGAGCGCGGATTCAAATGAGAGCGACTCGTAGCCTCGGGCGAACACGTGCTGGTAGTGGGACCAGGCGCGGTCGACCGGATTGCGCAGGACGACGATGAGCTTCGCATGTGGAAGCACCCTGGCCGCGCGCTGTGGCGCGTGCGGATGGAACAAATAGTACGGACTTGCTTCGCCGGTCAGCCAATTGCTGGACGACCGTAGGCGCATTGGGAACTGCGCCCGGTACCAGCGCTCACCCTTGCCGTACGCATGATCAAAGAAGTGCACCTCTTTGCGGCGCGGCATTCGGATGCAGGGGTGACTCGTCAGGTATCGGTACAGCGATGTCGATCCGGCCTTCTGTGCGCCGATGACCAGGAAGTCCGGCAGGCCACGAAGTGGGCTGGTTACCATGCGAAACCCGTCAATGCGACGCGTTGCCAAGGAGGCGCGCCGGATCGTGTTCAGCACCAGTTCGCGATAGCGTCGAGCACGAGGCCATTATGCGGCCGCGGCGAGGAACTGACAGGACGCCACAGATCAACGATCCGTCGGCTTGTCGCAGAACTCTGGGCGACATGGGTCCAGGCGCGATCGTCGCTGCTGAGGTTGAGAAGGACGTCTCGGATTCGGGCGGAGGCCGCATGCCCTCCGGAGGCCCGTGATTCGCCCATCCCGGGATTCCAGGGTGTCAACTGGCAGGATCTGTCTGATTCTCTCGGATCGATAGACTGGACTCTGCCGTGACCACCGCAACGTGTGCCGATCCGCTCGCCCCGTTCAGTGAGGCGACCCGTTCCTGGTTCCGCGAGGCCTTTGCCGAGCCGACCCGGGCGCAGGAGCTCGGGTGGATGGCGATCAGTCGCGGCAGCCACACGCTCATCCACGCGCCGACCGGCAGCGGCAAGACCCTGGCCGCGTTCCTGTGGTGTCTCGATCGGCTCATGACCGAGACGTCGCCGCAACGGCCCACGGTGCGCGTCCTCTACATCAGTCCCCTCAAGGCGCTTGCCTACGACGTCGAGCGCAACCTGCGGGCGCCGCTCGCCGGCATCCGGCGCACCGCCGAGCAGCTCGGCCTGCCGGTCCCGGAGATCAGCATCGGCAGCCGCACAGGGGACACGCCGGCCGATGCCCGCCGCCAGCTGACGAAGCAGCCCCCCGACATCCTGGTCACCACGCCGGAAAGCCTCTATCTCCTGCTCACCAGCCAGGCACGAGAGATCCTGCGCGGCGTCGAGCATGTGATCGTGGACGAGGTGCACGCGATCGCCGCCACGAAGCGCGGTTCGCACATGGCGCTGAGCCTCGAACGCCTGAGCCATCTGACCGATGCCGACCCACAAAGAATTGGTCTCTCCGCGACGCAGCGCCCGCTCGAGCTGATCGGTGCCTTTCTCGGCGGCGTCGGCCGAGAGGTGAGCATCGTGGACGCCGGGGCGCGCAAGGTGCTCGACCTCGAGGTCATCGTGCCGATCCAGGACATGGCCCGCATGGGCGAGGTGATGGAGGTTGATGAAGCGCCCGGCGGGCCGGCAGCGGGACCCGAGGCCAGGCATTCGATCTGGCCATCGATGCATCCCAGGCTCCTCGAGCTCATCCGTCAACATCGGTCCACCCTGATCTTTGTGAACTCGCGGCGGCTTGCGGAGCGCCTCGCCGCAAGACTCAACGAGTTGGCCGGCGAGGAGCTGGTGCGGGCGCACCATGGAAGCGTTGCAAGGGAGCAGCGGCTCGAGATCGAGGAGCAGCTGAAGCAGGGCAAGCTGCCGGCGCTCGTTGCAACGAGCAGCTTGGAGCTGGGGATCGACATGGGAGCGATCGACCTGGTGGTCCAGATTGAGTCGCCGCCTTCGGTCGCATCGGGGATGCAGCGCATCGGTCGAGCGGGACACAGCGTGGGAGAGCCGAGCGTCGGCAAGATCTTCCCGAAGTACCGCGGTGATCTCGTGGAAGCGGCGGTCGTGGTGCAGCGCATGAAGTCGGCCCAGATCGAGGAGACGCGCATCCCGCGCAACCCGCTCGACGTGCTGGCGCAGCAGCTGGTCGCCATCTGCGCCGATGGACGCTGGACGGTGGATGACCTGCATCGGCTTGTTACAAAGGCCGAATCCTTCCGCGATCTCTCGCGCGAGCAGCTGACCGGTGTGCTTGACATGCTTTCCGGCCGCTATCCCTCTGACGAGTTTGCTGATCTCAAGCCTCGGGTCGTCTGGGACCGCCAGACCGATGAGGTGGCCTCGCGCAATGACGCCCGGGTTGTCGCCATCACCAGTGGCGGCACGATCCCGGACCGCGGCCTGTACGGCGTCTTCCTGCCCGGCGACGATGCGGGTCGCGGCGGCCGCCGGGTCGGTGAGCTGGACGAGGAGATGGTCTACGAGTCACGGGTCGGGGAGACGTTCCTGCTCGGTGCGTCGACCTGGCGGATCGAGGACATCCTTCCGGACCGGGTGATCGTGACTCCCGCTCCCGGGGAACCCGGCAAGATGCCGTTCTGGCACGGCGATG
>JBBJNX010000143.1:0-6092 GCA_037721115.1 Candidatus Limnocylindria bacterium | reverse complement strand
GTTCTCTCGATCGAGCACGAGGACGCCCTGCTCTCGATCGACGAGGGATTTGCCAAGGCCGTCACATTCCTGCGCGGCGTCATGCCCATTGAGCCGGCCACTGCGGAGACGTGGTAAAACGGGCCACCCTTCGGCCGGCCGACTGCCCGCGAGCGGACCGTCCGCTCGGCGAGTTCCGAGATCCGCCTCCTGCCCAGGGCCGCGATCAACCTCGGCTCGTCAGCCTTTCTCTGCGCCGGCAGTCAGGCCTTCGACCAGCAGGCGCTCGGTCAGAAAGAAGACGGCGATCACCGGCACGGTGAGGATCACCGCTCCTGCCATGACGACCGTGGTGGGAACCTCGATGGTGCTGTTTGCGAGCTGTGAAAGCCCGAGCGAGACGGTCCAGCTATCCCGTCTGTCAACGAGGAAGAGGAGGGCGAACAGGAATTCGTTCCAGGCGATCATGAACACGAAGAGGCCGGTCGACATGATCGCGGGCATCGCCAGCGGGATGCTGATGTAGCGCATGACCTGAAATCGATTGCAGCCTTCGAGCGTCGCTGACTCTTCGAGGCTCTCGGGGATCGAGTTGAAGTAGGTGCGCAACATGTGAATCGTGACCGGCACCGTCTGCGACGCGTACACGATGATCAGACCGATGAGCGATCCACGCAGCCCAATGCGCGTGAAGAAGACGAACAGCGGGATGGCGAGCAGGATGGCCGGGAACAGGTAGACCGCGAGAAACACCGCGTTCACCTGACGCCGGCCGAAGAATTCCAGGCGGCTGATGGCGTAGGCGCCCGGGATGGCCAGCAGGAGCGAGGCGATGACGGCGACCGTCGCGATGATCGCGCTGTTGCGAAGGAAGCTCAGGAAACCCTGACCTCCCTGCTCGACGCTTCGCAGGACCTCGTCGTAGGTGCCGAAGGTGAGGCGCTCGAACGGGACGAGCAGTGCCCCCGGATCCCGTGCCAGGTCAGCGATTGGACGAACCGAGAGCAGGAGCATATAGAGGAACGGGAACACCGTGATGATGACAAAGAAGGCGACGCCGACCCACTTCAGGATCGTGATGACGGTTGACTCCACGGTTTCGCGCGTCCAGCGACGGGCGCTCGATTCGCGCCCCGCAGCCTCGATGGCGGTGCCGAGATCGGCAGCCCCCGTCACACGGAGTCCTCGCTCTTCCTGGCGAAGAAGCGGAAGTAGATGAAGAGGAAGACGGCGAGCAGTCCGGCGAGCACCAGCGAGAACGCGGCCGCGGCGCCGATGTCGCCGCGTCCGGTGAGGCGGTTGAAGATTCCGATCGAAACCACCTCCGTGCCGGCGCCTCCACCGGTCAGCAGGTAGATGTCGTCGAACTCGTTGAAGGTCCAGATGAAGCGGAGGACCGCAAGCAACGCGATCACACCAGAGAGCTGCGGGAGGAGGATGTAGCGGAATCGCTGGAGCGGAGTGGCCCCATCCACTTTCCCGGCCTCGTCCAGGTCAGCCGGCACCGCCTGGAGGCGTGCGAGGATGAAAAGGAACGCGAAGGGGAAGTAGCGCCAAGCCTGGAACGCGATGACGCTCAACAGCGCGACGGGCACGCCAAGTGAGATCCCGAAGATCGTCACGTCGCTGGAACGCTGGCTGAGGAACGGGATCGCACGTTCCCATCCGAGGACGTCCTGCCCAAATGCGTTTACGATCCCGAGGTTCGGGTCCAGCATGACCGACCACACGAATGCGACAGCAACGACTGGCGACACGTACGGCAACAGCATCGACGCCCGTACGAGGGTGCGTCCACGGAATGGTGCCCGGACGATGAGCGCCGCCGCCAGCCCCATGCCGATTGCGAGCCCTGTGCCGACCACGCTGTAGACGAGCGTGGTCAGCAGGGCGTCGAAGAATCCTCGTGAGGTGAGGACGCCGATGAAGTTGTCGAGGGTAAAGCTGGCCCCAAAAATGCCGACCTCACGCAGGTCGCGCAGTCGGAGGTTGCGGAAGGCGATGAAGACCGTCCATAGGATCGGGACGACCACCACCGCCATCACAACGATGAACGTCGGCGAGAGGAGGGCGAGGCCGGCCCGGCTCTCCTGCTGTCGCAGGGTGCGGCCCTGGCGCTCGTCCCCCGCCGTCGCCCGCGCTCCGGTCATCTCCGCTTACGTCGTATCAGCGAGCATGCTACTCCAGCGCTCCCACGATCTCCTCTACCGCGGCCTGCGCCTCGGCAGCCGCCTCCTCGCCTGACAGCGATCCGTCGAGCGCCAACAGCAGCGCGGTCGGGACCGGTACCTCGGTTAGCAGGGCTCCGGCGAGCCCGCCCTGGCCCTGGTTGAATGCCCAGCGCTTCATGGTGTCCGAGCTGGTGGTGAGCGCCTCGATGGTCGCTTCGTCGTAGACGTCGCCCAGGGGCTGCTTGCGGTCAACCCCGGCCTCGAGGGCGCCCCAGGCGTCGGCGTACTCCGTCGCGTTATCGGCGGTGCCCAGGCGAGTCGGGAACTTGCCCTCGGGAGCCAGCGCAAGCCAGTCGACGTATCCATCGCTCATCATGAACTCGACGAACTGCTGGGTCTCCTCCGTATCCGCGTCCTCGCTGATCACGAATGAGACGAGCTCGCCGAACTGGGACGGCGCGTCGCCGCTCGGGCCGCTGATCGCCGTCACGACGCCGCTGTTCTCGGCCAGAAAGAGCGGATCGTCGGTGCATTCCTCGCAGGTCGGCAACGCATCATCGCGAAGCCCTGCCAGCTCGTCGAGGATGAACGACGACCAGACGATCATCGCGGCTTCGCCCGCGAAGTAGCTGGCACGCGTGGTATCGGCGTCCTGCGCGCCGGTCACCGACCCGTTGTTCACGAGATCCGTGTAGAAGTCGAAGGTCTCAACGCATTGCGGCGAGGTGATGGCGACCTCGCCGTCGCCGTCCAGCACGTCACAGCCGTTCGCGACCGCGAAATACTCGAAGGTCTGCTGCACGAAGGTGAGGTCGTTGCCGGTGGCGAGCACGATGCCCGCCTGGTCCTCCGTGTTGAGCTCCTCGGCGGCCGCCAGGATCGTGTCAAACGTCGTCGGTGGCTCGAGCCCGGCGGCTTCGAAGAGGTCCTTGCGGTAGACGAGCAGCTGTGCCCAGCTGTCACTCGGAACGCCAGCCTGGCCATCCTCTGTGGTCACCAGGTCGAGGGCGCTCTGGGCGAACGTGTCGCTCCCGAGCGCCTCCACGACCGCGGCATTGGCCTCGAAGTTGACGAGCCCATCGGCCGCCAACGTGTGTGTGAATCCGAGCGAGAGCGCGCCGAAGACGTCGGGGAGCGTACCGCCGGCGACGGCCGCGGTCACCTGCGTGGTCAGGTCGGCCTCACCGATTGCCACCAGCTCGACCTCGATATCAGTTTCTTCGGTGAAGCGATCGATGATCGCCTGGGTGCCTTCGACGCGGTCAGCATTGTCCTCGACGCTCCAGAAGGTGACCTTGCCATCACCGCCGCTGTCGCCAGACGCCGAGGACGCCTGCTCACCACAGGCGGTGATGATGATCGTGAGCACCCCAAGCAGAGCTGCAACTCTTCGCCGCACGTCAATACCCCTTCTAGATGCCGATTAGTCGCGCGACGAACCTACTCTGCGCCGCCGTTCGTGTCCAGACGCTGCGCCAGATTGCGACGTCGCTGGAGCGAATTCGGCAGCTCGCACCAACGGAGCGGGCAGCCACAGGCCGCCAATCGAGCACGACCGAGCGCCAGGGCCCGCCCTTGGATGGCGTACATGCGGTCGCGGACGAAGTGTCGGTCTCTGTCCGAGACTCAGCGTCACACCTCTGAGTTCACGGACCTGGTTCCGGGGTAAGACCGTCTTCCGAACGGACCCCACGCCGCAGGCCCTCCAGGAATGTGCCGAATCCGAACCGCGGGCGCCACTCCAGTTCCTGGGCCGCGCGCTTGCTGTCGTACAACGTGTTGATCGGTCCCCACGGCTTCTCGCCGATCCTGGCGAGCAGGCCCAGAGCATCTGGCCAGTGGCGTCCGACGACGCCCATCGGATTGGTCCGAAGCTCCTCGAGATCAGCATCCGCGAACGGGAGGGACGAGAAGACGTTGTAGGCGGCGAAGTCACGCGGCGCCGCCAGCCGTGTGAGGGCTGCGATGTTCGCGGAGGCCGCGTCTCGAACGTCGACGCCGCCGTACAGCATTCTGACCCCGTAATGACCGAACGGCTCCGGCACGAACATCCCGTAGCGCAGCGCGATGGCACGCAGGCCGTGGACGCGCGCATAGAACGCGGTGAGTCGTTCGCTCATGACCTTGGATTGTCCGTAGATATCGCCCGGCCTGAGAGGCAGGGCCTCGTGGACACGGACGGCGGGTTCGTCATCATCGGGGTGGGAGGACGATCCGTAGACGCCCATGGTGCTGGACAGGACGATCCTGTCGACCCCCGCTTCAAGCGCAGCTTCCAGCACGTTGTAGGTGCCGTCGACGTTCAGCTCCCAAAAGTCGCGAGCCGGATGGTCGGCCAGGTGGACGCCATGCCACGCGGCGGCATGGATGATCGCATCCATCCCGGCTACGGCGCGCCGCGCATCGTCGGCTCGACGCAGATCCGTCTCCATGAACTCGCCCACGTCCACCTCCCCGTGCTGCAGATCAGCGCGTCGGACCGTCCAGCCGTCCGCGATCAGCAAGGGTGCCAGGGCCCTCCCGAGTGTCCCGGACCCACCCGTGATCAGGATCGACCCCGCCATATGCTCCTCCTCTTTCGGATTGGGTGCGATGGGCAATGTAGCCGCGTGCCGGTCTGCATTGGAAGATGAGAGATGATTTCAGCTGTGCGCGGGCGGTATGCTCCGCCACGCGGGGGCCTGTCTCATCCATTCTTGATCGTGGTGTGCGCGGATGAAGCCAATAGTCATCGATCTCGTTTTGACCGGGGTTCCGATTGGGCTGATGCTCGACCGCGTCGTCGAGTTCGGGCCGAACCGCCCTCCCCGCGTCTGCCGGCGCCGTTCGTGGGAATGATCCGATGGTGAAGCTGGCGATCCAATCGCGCCTCGTCCCCGGGGAATCCCTGCGAGAGAAGCATGTCGCCGCTCTGCGCTACGGGTTCGACGGCATCGAGCTGTCGCACTTCCCGATGATCGAGGCGGCCGAAGAGGCCGTGCGTGACGGCGTGCCCGTCAGCGCCATGTGCTCGGGCCACCGCGGATGGTTCATCGATCCCGATCCGGAACAGATCCGCGCCTGCCTAACTGATGTCAAGCGGCTCCTGGAGCTCGGCGCGGAGCTCGGGGCGCCGCTGATCGTGGTCCCGATCTACGGCCGCACCAACAAGCTGCCCAATTGCGGCACTGGGCGTTCAGCTGAAGAGGACGAGGCGCTCTGGCTCGAGGGCCTGCGCGAAGCAACCGACCACGCCGAGCGGGTCGGCGGGACGTTGGTCATCGAGGGAATCAACCGCTACGAGAACAGCGTATCGGTGACGGTCGCGGATGCGGTGCGCTGGGCGCGCGCGATGGACAGTGCCGACGTGCGCGCGATGGGTGACGTGTTTCATATGAACATCGAGGAGCCGGACCTGGGCGCAGCGCTGGTCGAGGCAGGTGAGATGCTCGCCTACGTGCACCTCGCTGACTCGCAGCGGCTCGAACCCGGCCAAGGCCATCTCGATTTCGCCAGTGTGTTCGACGGTCTCAGACAGCTCGGCTACGGCGGCTGGGCGTCGATGGAGTGCAACCTGTCGGGGGATCCCGAAGAGGTTCTCCCGGCGTCAGTCGCATTCCTCCGCGCGCACCTGGAGCGCGCCGCGGCCAGCGCGGAGACGCAATGACCGCCACGCATCCGATTCCTGAGGCCTTGCGTGGACCAATCGAGCGCGGCGAGATCGGTGGACGGACGGTGCAGCTGACCAAGACGGGCGAGGTCGAGTGCGTCCGGTATGACCCGGCGCCCCTTGCCGACGGGCACGTTCGCATCCGGACGGTGCGCTCCGCGATCAGTGCGGGTACCGAGATGACGTTTTACGGCCGCGGCGCGACGAACGTTTACCTGCACAAGCGCTGGAACGAGGAGCTGCGCCTCTTCGAGCCGGGCACGGCGTCGATGGAATACCCGCTCGCCATCGGC
>JBBJNX010000142.1:0-6099 GCA_037721115.1 Candidatus Limnocylindria bacterium | reverse complement strand
TCGACCGACTTCTGGGGCATCTCCTTCTCGCCCTCTGCGACCGAGCACGGGCCGATGACCGAGGCGGAGCTCGAGCGCGGGATCACGCTGTTGCGGGCGTGCTGGGCGTTCTTCGATGACGTCGCGGCGCGGGTCTCGCCGGAGATGCGCAAGGGCCCGCGTGGGGGAGGACGCGACCGCGACCGGATCATCCGCCACACCATCCGCACCGAAAGCGAGGACTTCGCGAAGCAGGTCGGGCTGCGGATGGCGGAGGAGGCGGCACTCACGCCGGATGGACTGCGCCAGCATCGGGACGCCTACGTCGCGGCGATGCGGGCGTACAACGCCGGGGAGGTCTCACGGCGCATGCGCTCGTGGACGCTGCCGTTCCTCATCCGGCACTCTGCCTATCACACCCTCGACCATGCGTGGGAGATGGAGGACAAGGACCTCACCGCCGAGGACGGGGCCTGACCCAGCACCCTCGGTTCCGCCGCGTCGGTCTTGCGGGCCGGTTGGGACAGTGTCAAGTTCGACCCAGCCGCCTTGGCACGTAGCCCGCACCGTCATCCGTCTTGCAGATACAGCGACTCGAGCACACGCCCCATGGTGTCTTCGTCGAGGTCGCTGTCGACAGTGACAGTGCGACCATCCTCGAGGCGCGTACTGAACTCGATCACCCCTGGTCGTCCTACCTGAGCCGCGGGAAGCGGATTGGCGTTCCACTCCGTGCCCTCGATGGGCTCGCCCTTGGGCAGTGGATCGATCTCGCCCAGCTGATCCGGAGTTGCGTGGCTCTGCCAGATGTGGAGGTAATGCGTCACGCCGTCATAGTCCAGATCGACTGATTGGATCTCATTGGCTGCCCCCATGTAGTCAGCGTTGACGAGTACAAACCCGTCGGGCAGCCAGCCCGGCTCAAGTAGCCCTCCCGGCATTCCCGTCCGTGCCGCGACCAGGTTCTCGCGGATGATGGGCGCGCGGACTCCGCCGACGGGGACCTCGGCGGGCGTCGACAAACTGGGGCCGCACCCAGCAAGCACGAGCACACAGGCGCCGATGACTCGCATCGGCCTAGCGTCCGCCAAGGCGCCGATCGGGTCAACTACTGGCTCTTCCCCCACTGTCAAGTTCTACCACGCCGGCAGCGACAAGCCCAGTTCGCCGCATGCCCAGGCCAATGCAGGGCGGAGTTGCTGAAGCTGGACGGCGCGGACTCGCGGCGCCGCTGGGATGACGGGCAGTCCCGCGCGCGCCGCAAAGAAGCCGGCCACGACTGCCGCCTCGTTCGGGGCGTCCGGCAGAACCGCGCCGGGGAGCGGCCCGCGCTTCGGACGCCGGCGCCCTCGGGCCCGACGCGGTAGGCTCGACCGATGCGACGACTCGAGTTCTACATCATCCTCACTACCGACGGCTTGTACTCGGATCCGGACGGCGGACTCGGCCACTACGACCCGCCCGAGGACGAACATCGATTCGCGAATGACCTGCTCCGCGACTCCGGCGGCGAGGTCATGGGCCGGATCATGTACGACATGATGTCCTACTGGGACGAACTCGACCTCGACGACCCCGCGACACCCGAGGTCGAGGCCGAGTTCGCGCGGTACTGGCGCGACACGCCCAAGTTCGTGATGTCGCGCGGGCAGCCGGAGCTCCGGTCGAATGCCACGCTACTGGCGGGCGACGTCGTCGAGGCGATCCGGGCGCTCAAGGCGACCGATGGGCCCGACCTCATGCTCGGCTGCGGCGCGGATCTGCTCGCGACGCTCAGCGCGGCCGGGCTCGTCGATCGCTACCGGTTGCTCGTCACGCCGACCGTGCTCGGCCAAGGCAAGGCGATCTTCGGGTCCGTGCAGGAGCCCCTTTCGCTTCGGCTGACCGGTACGCGTACGTTCGACTCGGGCAGCGTGCTGCTGGACTACGAACCCGCGACCTGACCCTCGCCGTGGACCTCCGAGAGCAGGCACACGCCGACACCAAGTCGACCGGCCGCCACCCTTCCCGACCGTCAAGAACAGTCGGCGGACTACTTGCCGGGCTTCGCGGCGGCTCCGATAGACCCTCGCGGATGCCGCTTGCGAGCCGCTTACAGTGGGCGGAACGCGACGGCGGCCAGCGCCGGGTGGCGCCTCCACCGCGCAGCGCGGACATGCCACCGAAATTAGACCACGTCGTGTGCCGCCTTCCCGAGATTGCACTGCTCGCACGCAGCGACGAGGTTGTCGATGGAGGTCTCGCCCCCCGCCACGACGGGCACGATGTGATCGATGTGCAGCTTGACTCCATCGCTCGCCGTCGCGCCACAGTATCGGCAGCGGAACGCGTCCCGTTGCAGGACTGCGAATCGGAGCGCTGCGGGGACGGGATCGCGTCGAGAATCTGCCCGCGTCACCATGCCTCTACCCGAGGCCGTACCGCGAGCGCTTCGGCAAGCCGATGGCGCGGACATTCACCGACCTCTGCCGGGAGCGAACCAATGCGCACCAGGGCCTCCTCGGCTTCGCGCTCGGGACGTTCGCCGAGACAGGCACCGGAATCATCAGGGAGAACGCGACGCACATGGTCATGCAGAACAGGAACTACCTCCGCTGGGTGCTCACCACCGCGGCGGTGCTGGCGATTCCGCTCCTCGCCATGGTGTTCAGGCTTGGGGTCCCCGATCCCGGCAGCGGCACCGATGGGGTGAACTGGGGCCTGTTGGACTTCGCCATCATGGGCGTCCTCATCCTCGGCGCAGGGCTCCTGTTCGAGTATGCAGCCAGCCGGGCCGGGAACGTCGCGCACAAGCTTGCCGCCGGCATCGCCGTCGCTGCGGGGCTGTTCCTCGTCTGGGCCAACCTGGCGGTCGGCATGATCGGAGATGAGGGCAACGCCGCGAACCTGATATACGTCCTCGTGCTCGCGGTCGGCCTCATCGGCGCCTCGATCGCCCGCTTCGAACCGCGGGAAGCGTCGATCGCGATGTTCGCGACGGCAGCTGCCCACGTCGTCGTCGTGGTGATCGCCCTCGTCGCCGGGCTCGGTCCGGAGCTTCGGGCGGACGCGTTCTTCATCGCGGCATGGGTGGCATCGGCCCTGCTGTTCCGGCAGGCGAGCACCGCATCGGCGTCCCCTCGTGCGAGCACAGGAGTAACCGACCGCTGAGCCGGGCCTCCATGCGCGTCGTATCGTGCAGGACGCAACGAGGACACCGAGTCTATGGGAACGTACGCGCTGATCCACGGGGCGGGCGACGTCGGCTGGTACTGGCACTTGGTGGAACGTGAGGTCCAGGTGCGCGGACATCGCACCGTGGCGCCGAACCTTCCGATCGAGGACGACGATGCGAGCCTGCTCGACAACGCGCAGGTCGTGCTCGATGCCATCCGGGCTACACACGACGGTGGCGAGCTGATCGTGGTTGGGCAGTCCTACGGTGGCTACATCGCCCCCATCGTCGCGGACCTCGCAAAGGCCGATCGTCTGGTCCTCGTGGCCCCCATGATCCCGCGGCCGGGCGAAACGGCCGACGAGATGTGGGAGGCCACGGGCTGGCGAATGCCGCAGGACGAGTCTGGGGCGATCGGAGCCTTCTATCACGACGTCGACCCGATCCTCGCGGCTGAGGCGATGTCGCGGGAGCGACGGCAGTCCGAAACCACCGGCCGGGAACGATGGCCCCTAGATGCCTGGCCTGACGTGCCCACGCACGTCATCATCGGCCGGGACGACCGGTTCTTCCCGGCCGACTGGCTGCGCGGCGTCGTCCGCGACCGGCTCGGCGTCGAGCCTGATGAGATTGGAACCGGCCACACTCCGGCGCTGAGCCGCCCGCGCGAACTGGTCGAGCTGTTGGAGTCCTACCGGCCGTAGTTCACTTCGGAGCCACTCCGCTCGCCTGACTCAGTCACTTCACGACGCGATACTTGACGTGCGCAACCCCGGGCGCCTCGACCGCGCGGAGCTGCTCGAGCTGCAGATCCGGGCCGACTCCGGCGAAGAGGCGCTCGCCACCGCCGAGAATGATCGGGACGACGTGCAGCTCCAGCTCGTCGACCAGTCCAGCGGCCAGATACTGGTTGATGATGTCGGCGCCGCCGCCAATGACGACATCCTTGTCCACGGAGACTTGCCTCGCATGCTCCAGCGCTGACACGATTCCAGCGGTGACGAACGTGAATGTCGTGTCCGAGAGGGTCAGCGGCTCTCGCTCGTGGTGGGTGACGATGAAGACCGGCTTGTGGAACGGTGGGTTCTCACCCCACCAACCCGGCCACGGATCGTCGCCCCAGGGGCCGCCGCCTGGCGGGCCGAACTTGTTGCGACCCATGATCTCGGCGCCAACGTTCGCGTTCTCCTCGTCGAAGACAACACCGCTGACGCCCTCCTCGCCGCCCTCCAACCCGTGAGGCTGGCGCCAGGCTCTGAGCCCCAGCACCCAGTCGTGAAGCCGTTCGCCGCCCTCTCCGAGGGCGTTCTCCTGGCTCTGGTTGGGGCCGGCCACGTAGCCGTCCAGCGAAGTCGAGATGTGCGCCCGTACCTTACTCATACCACTAGAGACCGCTCCTTGTCGGGAAACTCATCGGAGGTCACTCGAAGGTGATGACGACCTTGCCGCGGGCGATGCCGTCCTCCACCCAGCGAAGAGCGTCGACCACCTGGTCGCGCCTCGAGGATGACCACGGCGGTCTCGGACGGCCGTCGAGTGGCGAAGCCGTCGACGTCGTCGCCGTGCTCCTGCCAGCGGGCCCACAGGCGCTCGCGCTCCTCGCCCTCGGCCGCGCGTCCGTGCGCGAGCATTGAACGATCTGGCAGGTCAACGGTGGCGTCCGGTTTCGCCTGGAGGTTGAGCCACCAGGCAGGCTCCGGTGCGGCCCAGCCGTTCATCGCCAGGGTCACGAGGTTCGACCCATCCTCGAAGTAGCCGAGGATCGCAGTCCGCTTGCTGCCCGAGCGGCGACCGATGGTGTGGAGGCGCATCGTCCCCCACTTGCCGGGCTTCGCCGGCCAGAGTCCGAACCGGCCGGGCGTGAGGCGGTAGATCGCCCGATGGATGACCCACGCGGCACGGACGAACCAGCGGGGCGGAAGGGACGGCGACTTCGGATCAGTCATTGGAGCCTCGTTCATCGTGCGGCCTGCCCGGGCTCACCGATGCCGGTCGCCCGGGCATCGGCTCGGCGTGCGCGCCGGAATGGGTCGTAGATTTCCCATGCCGTTACCAAGAGCACGCCCGCCGCAAGGGCAAGCATCACCGGGTACTCGACGAACAGGTCGGGACCGATGAGGTGGAGCGGCCGGCCGGCGATGCCGGCGGCCAGCCGCACCGGGTCGCCGAGACCCTCCAGGACGGCCTTCTCGGCGGCCACGCGGTCCTCGCCGGCGGTCACGCGATCCTCAAGGGCATCGGCGATCGAGGACCGGAGCTCGCGCTCGACATCGGTTCGTTGCGCCTCCGGGAGGCCGCGCACGGAGGCGGCAAGATACCGCTCGGTGAGTTGGGTCATCGCTCGGGTCCTCCATTCATGGCGTGCAGCGACGCCGTGAGATCCGTCATGTCGGTCATGAGCCGCGCAGCCAGCTCAACTCCGGTCGGGCTCGTCCGGTAGAACTTCCGCGGGCGGGTGTCGTCCGTGTTCCACTCGCTGGCGAGCAGTCCCCGCTCCTCGAGTCGGCGGAGCAACGGGTAGACCGTGTTCGCGTCGCTCGCGATGCCGGCCGCGTCGAGGCGCTTCAGCAGCGCATAGCCGTACTCGGGAGCGCGCAGCGCCATGAGGCAGGCCAGCACCACAGTGCCGCGCCGGAGTTCCTGGCGATGCGTCTTGAGCAGCTCGTCTTCTAGCATGCGCGGCACATTAGTGTGCGACACACAGTATTGTCAAGCGCCCAAGCTGGTGGCACGCCGCTGATGAGCCACAATGGCGTGACGGCGTCACATCGCCGGCAGGAGGAGACCCGTGTCCAAGTACGAAAGCGTCGACGACTATATGGCCGGGCTGCCGGAGGATCGTCGCGCCGCGATGGAGCAGCTCCGCAGCACGATTCGGGCGGCGGCTCCGGACGCGACCGAAGCGATCTCGTACAACATGCCGTCATTCCGCCAGGACGGTCGCTTCCTCGTCTCGTACGAGGCCT
>JBBJNX010000141.1:0-6100 GCA_037721115.1 Candidatus Limnocylindria bacterium | reverse complement strand
TCGGCCGCGCGCTGAAGTTCACCGATGCCCTGCGATCACAACCCACCGCCACGGTCCTCGCGCCGGGACCACGCCATTGGCAAATCTTCGGACGGCTGTGTCGCGAGGCGGGCGCGAAGGGCAACCTCGTTGCGGACGCCTACCACGCCGCGCTGGCCATCGAGTCCGGCAGTGAGTGGATCACCACTGACCGCGACTTCAGCCGCTTCGCCGGCCTGCGTTGGCGCCATCCCCTCGCCGATACTTGACGTACCCCAATTCCAGACATGGAGGCCAAGATGTCCGACCCGGAGGAACGATTGCGCGAGCGCCCATCGGAGCGGTTCGCGGGCAGCGAGCACCTCTTCGACCTCGTCGGCGAGACGGAGAAGCTGCGCAACGAACCGGGCGGTACCAAGAAGCGCCATCGCCAGATCACGCTCTTTCGCGGAGGAGGCATGTCCCTCGTCCTGTTCGACTTCGACGCCGGAGGCGGCCTATCCGATCACGCAACAGACGGTTTCGTGACCGTGCACGTCCTCGACGGCGAAGCCAAGATGACAACGGCCGGCCACGAATACTCCATGCCGGCAGGGTCTCTGTTGGTGCTCACGCCCGGCGTCAAGCACGATATTGTCGCCGTAACACCCAGCCGGGTCCTGCTCAGCGTCCGTCTCGATCCATCCGAGGACGAGCGTCCATAAAGTTCCCAGCGTGTCAGCGCTGCCGTGCCTCGGAAACGTACGGAGCCTGGCGAAGCCAGTCGGATCCGGTGGCGAGCGTCACCATGGCGGTCGCGAGATCGCCGCGCGTGACCTGAAAGCCGTGCAGCTTCGGACCAATCTCCACGCGCCCGGTTGGCTCCCCGGCAACGACGCGCGGCGGCCGAACCATCGTCCAGTCGAGGTCACTGCGGCTGACGACCTCGAACTCCCGCTGTTTGGCCTCGACCACGTTCCGAGCCAGAAGCCGAACAAGGGCGGTGGTGATCCGGCCGCTGAGGGGCTTCCACTCCCCCGGGACATTCACCGCGCCTCCCGCCAACCCGACGAAGCGACGGACGCCAGCGCTGCCCATGGCGGCCAGGATCAGTCGCACGGCGGTGGCGGGCGCATCGAGCTGGGCCTTGTCAGGACTGGAGCCGATGGCACTGATGACGGCATCCGTGCCAGTCATCGCAGACGCGACCGCCGCGGCATCGGTCAGGTCGCCCTTGATGACCTGGAGCCGGTCCCGGACGTCGCCGAGCTTGTCCGGTGATCGCACGAACGCGGTGACATCATGGCCGGCCGTGACTGCGGCCTTCAGCACCGCCTCGCCGATGTCGCCGGTCGCGCCCAGAATGAGGAGCTTCATGCAGCTACGGTCAGGGCACGCGCGAGACTAGAAAGCGATACGGTGATTGAGGCTGCCAGCATGGCGAGCCCGACAACGGCCAACGGCGCAATATCGAGCGCCAATCCTGCCCAGGCGAGCCCGACGCCGACATTCCAGGCCCCGACGCGGAGACGTGCAGCGACGGCCAGCAGCCGCCGCTGTCGGGCGTGCAGCTCAGGGCCGCCGGGCGTGACCGACGGCACAAGGTGCGTCCATGAACCGACCAGCTCCTGGAGCATCCAGCCGGCCACCATCGGCACCGCCAGGAGGCCGATCGACCAGCCAGCGAGCGGGTGACCTCCCGCCATCTCAAGAATTGCTGCCACCACCGCGGCCGCGAACCAGGCCGGCCCGGCGAGGAGATGTCCGATCGACACCGCCCGCCAGTCGTACTCGGTCGTGAACGGGCCCCGGCGGCGGTAACAGTCGACCACGTAGCCGATCTGCCCCGCCGCGCCCAGCAAGGTCAGGCCCATCCCGACGAGGAGTATGGAGCGCAGGTCGAGTGCGAAGCCGATGGCGACTACGATTGGCCCGATCGCGATGCCGATGGTCCCCGCGACCAACGAGCGGCCAGCGCGTATGCGCGCACCGAGCACGGTCGGAGCGAGGTACACGAGCGTCGCGAAGATGGTGAGCGAGATGCCTCCGAACAACGTCAGCCACGCGTGCGCCGGCCGCAGGAGCGCCCAGTTTGTCGTGACCGCAGAGACACCGGTCGCCCCAAGACCTCCCAGCACGACGCCGGTGGCAAGCTCGACCAGAGCCGTGCCATACGCGCCGGCGACAACCGGGTGACGGCGAGCGAGCGGCTCACGCAGCGGCGCGAATGTGTGCCACGCCACCACGGCCAGTCCCGCGACCACGAGCCCGGTACCGCTCGCCACCGAGAGCGGCCCGAGGAAGCTCACACCGAGGACCACTCCGCTGCTTCCGACCGCAAGGGCGGCCAACGACGCCAGTCGCTGTCGCGCAGGGCTGGAGCGCGTCCCGGCCAGGGTGATCGCAAAGTGCGGCATGAAGGCGCCGATGGCGACGGTCGCCGCGCCCGCCAGCGCGAGATGCAGGGCCGCCCATGAGCTACCCCCGCCGATGAGCGCCGCCGCCGACACTGCAGCCGCGATGATGAACAGGCCCGACATGCCAAGACCGAGCGCCAGCACGTGGCGCTCGGTCAGTCGCGGTCGGGATTCGGTCGCGGCCGCCCGGCGGCTGCCCGGCGGCATGGGTCCGATATCGATCAATGCCCGCCGTCCATCGGCTCACCGCCATCACCGGCCTGGAAGAGGCCCAGCGCACCCTTGTCGACGAAGTTGAAGGCGTGGGTCACGATCGGGTAGAGCCCATCTTCATCGAAACGCATCTCGACGATGGCACCTTGCGCCGGCGAGAGATCCACCGCCTGCGCGCCCCAGTTGCCCTCGTTGCCCTCCTCGAGCACAACGCCCTCCTTGATGACCGAGTGGAAGATCGTGCCGACCACGTGGAAGCTCGAATCGATGTTCGGACCGGCGTTCAGGATGAAGACGCGGACCGTCTCTCCCACGGGGACTTCGATCGGGTGATCGGCGTACTGGTTCGCGACACCATTGAAGACGACGAAGTCGGGAGCGGGGGCACCGGCCGAGGCCTTGGCAAGGTCAATAGTCGCGCCCTGCTGGCCCAGGTACCACTCGCTCTGCACGAACGCGAACTCGTGATCGACCGGCGGGAGGCCCTCCTCGGGCTCAACGATGATCATGCCGAACATGCCGTTGGCGATGTGCATGAGCGCCGGGCTGGTGCCGCAGTGGTACATGAACACACCGGCGTACTTGGCCTCGAACTCGTAGACGAGCTCCTCGCCCGGGTTGATGGATCGCATCTCGTCATTCCAGGCGACCATGCTCGAATGGAAGTCGATCGAATGCGGCAACTGGTTGGTGTCCGGATTCTTGAGCGTGATGCGGACGGTGTCGCCCACCTTGACGCGCAGGACCGGACCCGGAACCTCGTTACCGAAGGTCCAGACCATCTGCTCGTAACCCGCGCCAACCGTCATCGGCATCTCGCTCATGACCAGCTCGATGTCATGCACTTCGCCCTCGGCGCGCTCGGGAGCGGCAGCATCGCGAAGCACGAACTCTGCCGCTTCCGGATTCGGCTCGACAGGAGCGGCCGCGCCGCTGTCGTTACCGTGGTTGGATGCGGGGGAATCGCCGCCCGTCGCGGATGGTGCGCCGGCGGCTGCCACGCCATTCATCAGCAATGACCCGACCACGATCAGGCTGATGAAGAAGGCGGTGCCGCCTCCCACCAGACCTGTGTACCAGAACGCTCGTTGCATGATCTCTCTTCTTGAAATGGGTTACGTGTCCACCTCAGTTGTATGGGATACGTCCGTCCCGGGCACGTGCCAAAGGGCCCTCGCCGCACGTGCCGACCGGACCCAACCGGCACGCCGCGCGCCCAGATGCGTCAGCCGCTAGCCTTGAAGCCGATGAAGCCGCCCGACTCACCAGCCGCGACCGAACCGCACTCGGCGCATCGCATGCTGGTCCTGCCGCCGCTGCTCGAGGCGATCGACGCATGGCAGGCACAGCCTACGGCCGAGCGCCGTCAGGAGCTGGGCCATGTCCTCCAGCGCGTCGCACGGCAGATGGGGCTCGCCGTCGGACGCCTGCGGGTCAACGCACCGCCACTGGCGGATCTCGATCTTGACCTCGACGATGGAACGGCCGGCGCGGAGTTCGCGCTGCGCGTGTCCGGCAACGCGCAGCCGATCGGGCTGGCCCGCATCAGCGGGGACCACGAGCAGGCGGCCGCGATGGCTCGCGCGCTGGAACGGGGATTTCTGGCGGCCCGCGTCCGCGCCCAGGCCGAGCGTGCGACAAGTCAGCTCACGGCGCTCGACCAGGCCGTGCGCGGCATCAGCGGCGTGCTGGATGTCGATCGGGTCCTTCAATTGATCACCGACCGCGTGCGCGACCTCGTGAACGCCCAATACGCGGCTCTCGGCATCGTGAACAGCGACGGCACCATCGAGCGCTTCATCACCAGCGGGATCAGCGACGAGGATCGGGAGCGGATCGGTGACCTGCCACACGGACGCGGGCTGCTCGGGCTCATCATCCGCGAGAATCGGACGTATCGGATCCCCGACATGGGCTCCCATCCGGAGCGGTACGGGTTCCCTCCGCACCATCCGGAGATGCATTCGTTCCTGGGCATGCCGATCACGGCCTCCGGGGCGGTCGTCGGGCGCCTGTACCTCACCAACAAGCTCGACGCCGCCGAGTTCAGCGCGGAGGATCAATCGCTGGTCGAGATGTTCGCGCTCCACGCCGGCATCGCCATCGAGAACGCGCGGCTGCACGACCAGGTGCGCCGCCTGGCGATCGTCGACGAGCGCGATCGGATCAGTCGCGACCTGCATGACAGCGTCATCCAGGCGATCTACGGGCAGACCCTCGCCCTCGATGACGTGCCGGAGCTCATCGGCGAGGATCCCGACGAGGCGACACGCCGCGTCGACGAAGCGATCGACGCGCTGCATGCCGTGATTCGCGACATCCGCAATTTCATCTTCGGGCTGCGTCCGGTTCTGCTCGAATCGGGAAGCCTGACCGACGGCCTGCGTCACCTCGCGACCGAACTCCACCGCAACGGTGGAGTGGAGGTATCGGTATCGATCGCCGATGACGCCGAGGTGGACCTCATGCCGATCGAGGTCGTCGCCGAATTGTTGGCCGTCACGCGTGAGGCGCTGAGCAATATCGCCCGTCACGCATCGGCGACCCATGCCTCCGTCGTGCTCACTTCGACATCCGACGAGTTCCGGCTGGAGCTGGGCGATAACGGCCGCGGCTTTGACGCCGCGCGCGTCCCCGAGCGCGGGCACCACGGCCTCGCCAATATGCGAGCGAGAAGCGAGACACTCGGAGGCGCCTTCGACATCCAGAGCAGCGCCGACGCCGGCACCCGTATCATCATCTCGCTGCCGCGACACACGGCGTCAGCCAGGAGAATTGAGCAATGACCGATCCAGCCACCGAGCGCCCCCTGCGTCTGCTCGTGGTCGATGATCACGAAGTCGTGCGCCAGGGCCTCGTGGCGCTGCTCGATCGGCGAGCCGGGTTCGAGGTGGTGGCCGAGGCGGGCACCGTCACCGAGGCGATCGCCGAAGCGGCTCGATTCGAGCCTGATGTGTCATCATGGACGTGCGCCTCCCGGACGGAACCGGTATCGAGGCCTGTCGTGAGATCCGGGCGGCGCGCCCGGAGACACGGGTCGTGATGCTGACCAGCTATCCGGACGAAGAGGCCGTGCTGTCCGCGATCATCGCCGGCGCATCGGGCTATCTGCTCAAGCAGGTGCGGGGCCGGGATCTCGTGGCCGCGATCGAATCCGTCGGCCGCGGGGACTCCCTGTTGGACCCCGCGGTGACCGAGCGCATTCTTCAGCGTGTGCGCGCCGCCGCTGGCGGTGGCGAGAACGACGAGCTTGCCGACCTCACCGCCCAAGAGCGCCGCATCCTGCTCCTGGTGGCCGAGGGAAAGACCAACAAGGAGATAGCTGGGGAGGTCTTCCTGTCCGACAAGACGGTGAAGAACTACGTCAGCAGCATCCTCTCGAAGCTGAATCTCCAGCGGAGGACCCAGGCCGCCGCCTTTGTTGCCAAGCGCCACCTCGGCGAGCCACCGGCCGGCAACTAGGTGTGATGTTCGGGGACGTTGTTGACAGCCGTGCGAGGAACCTGATTCCC
>JBBJNX010000140.1:0-6118 GCA_037721115.1 Candidatus Limnocylindria bacterium | reverse complement strand
GGCCCCGAAGCTCAGATGCCAGGCCCTCGGTAATGAGGCCATGAAGCCCGGCCACGAATTGGGCGCCGCGCTCGCGAGCCGCATCCAGCAGGTGCTCTTCGTCAAGAACGCGGAGGGTCGCAATAGCCGCCGCGGCGGTCAGTGGATTCCCGCCCAGGGTGGTGCCATGGTCACCGAGCTGGAATGAGGAGGCCGCCTCCCGAACCAGCATGGCGCCGATCGGCACGCCGCCACCGAGCCCCTTGGCCAGGGTGACGACATCGGGCGTGATCGGCGTCTGCTCGAAGGCGAAGAACGTGCCGGTGCGACCGATGCCGGTCTGGATCTCGTCGAGGATGAGGAGTGCGCCCACGCGATCGGCCGCCTCGCGGGCGGCGACCAGGTAGGCATCGGTCATGGGATGGACTCCGCTCTCGCCCTGAATCGGCTCCAGGAGGATGGCCGCGGTCCGCTTCCCGACGACGGCCTGGAGGGCATCGGTGTCATTCATCGGGACATGGATGAAGCCTTCCGGCAGGGGAGCGAAGGGCTGGGCGTATTTGGGCTGGCCGGTGGCGCTCAGCGAGCCGAAGGTGCGTCCATGGAATGAGCCGATGAGCGAGACGATCTCGTAGGCGCCGCGCGCGTTGCCATGGCGCCGGGCGAGCTTGATGGCGGCTTCGTTGGCCTCCGTCCCGGAGTTGACGAAGAAGGCCAGATCGAACGGCGAACGTGCGAGGAGCATGTCGGCAAGCTCGAGTTGGGGAAGTGTGTAGTACAGGTTGGACACGGTCAGCAGCGTTCGCGCCTGGTTCGTGAGCGCCTCGGCGACGGCCGGATGGCTGTGGCCCAGTACGTTGACCGCAATGCCGGCCACCAGATCCAGGTAGCGACGACCCTGGTCATCCCACACCCAGCAGCCCGCCCCGCGCACGAGGACGAGCGGCTGGCGAGCGTAGACCGGCAGGTGCACGCGCGCTTCGCGCTCGATGCCATTCCGCTCTGTGGCAGGACCGACATCAGGCATCGGGAATGTCCTCTCCGGCGCGCAGCGCCTCGAACTGGGATCGGAGGCGGCGCAGCGTCTCGCGGTCACGGCAGGCGATGAAGATCGTGTCGTCACCGGCGAGGGTGCCGACCACGCCGTCCAGCGGCAGCAGGTCGACCGCGCGCGCGATGGCGTTCGCGCCGCCGGGCGAGGTTCGGAGCACGAGCAGCGGAGCCGCCTCGTCGATGGTCAGCGGCAGATCGAGCAGCAGACGGCGCAGCCGATCCGCCGCACCGGGATCGTGGGAGCGCGGCAGGTCGTCGCTCGCCAGGTAGACCGGCGCCCCCGCCCGCACGCCGCGCACGATGCCGAGGACCGCGAAGTCGCGCGAGACTGTGGCCTGCGTCACCTCGACGCCACGTCGCCCGAGCTCGTCGACCACCTGATCCTGCGAGCGGATCTCACCGGTGGCGATGAGCCGGCGGATGAGCTGCCGACGGGCCAGCGGCTTGCGGAGGTCCTCGGTCATGCGGCCGTGACCCGCGTGCCGACCGCGTTCCCGGCCAGCGCCTCGGCCAGGTGGGGGCCTGAGCGGCCGTCCACGATCCACACCTCGCAGCCCGCGCCCGCGGCTACGAGCGCCGCACGCAGCTTCGGACGCATGCCGGCGCTGGCCGAGCCGTCCTCAAGCATGCGGTCGGCGGCCGGCGCATCGAGGTGATCGACCACACGTCCCTTCACTTGGACGCCGGGGACGTCGGTGCATAGCATGAGCGTGCCGCCGCGAACGGCGGCGATGGCGCCGGCTGCCTCGTCCGCGTTCACATTGAGGAGCGACCCTTCGTCGTCGGCAGCGACGGACGCCACCACCGGGAGCGCCCCGGCTGCAATGAGCGCATCGAGCAGCCGTGGCTCCACGCCGATGACTTCGCCGACCTCGCCGAGCGCGACACTGCGCCGACGGACACGCAGGATCGCGCCGTCCACACCGGTGAGGCCCACCGCGATGCGCCCGGCTGAGCCGAAGTGCGCGACCATGCGCGTGTTCACCAGGCCGCCGAGGACGGCGATCACCACCTCGAGCGTCTCGGCATCGGTCACACGCAGCCCGTCGTGCGTTCGGGGCTCCAGGCCCAGTCGACGGCTCCAGCGCTCGACCTCGTTGCCGCCGCCGTGGACGACAACGGTGTCTGGCGGAGCCGCACGCGCCACGACGCGGATGCTTTCAACCTGCTCACCGGCGACGCCGCCGAGCTTGATGGTGATCGGCCCGAGGCTCATGTGCGGGACTCGCTGTTGATCGCCACGTACTCCGCCGAAAGATCGCAGCCCCACGCCATGCCGGATCCCTCCCCGATGCCGAGGTCGAAACGGATGGCGACGACGTCAGGCGTGAGCGCCCGGCTGGCGGCTCGCTCGTCGAAGTCGGTCGGGCCATGTTCGTAGACGGTGATCGGTCCGAGCCGAATGGTCATCCGATCCGGGTCGAGCCGAGCGCCGCTGCTGCCCGCTGCCGCTGCGATGCGGCCCCAGTTCGGATCGCCGCCGTGCACCGCAGTCTTGACGAGGCTCGAGCTGCAGATGGCGCGTGCCGCGAGCCGCGCTTCGGCGTCGGTCCGCGCGCCGACGACGGTCACGTCGATCCGGTGCTGCGCCCCCTCACCGTCGCCCGCAATCTGTTCGGCGAGTGAGCGGCAAACCGCCTCGAGGCCCTCACGGAAGGCGGTCATCGGCGCACCGTCCACGACCGGGGTACCGCCGGTCGCGCCGCTGGCCATGATTATCACGGTGTCGTTGGTTGATGGGTCGCCGTCGACGCTCACCTGGTTGAAGGTGCGGTCGACGGTCAGGCGCAGCACCTCGCGCAGGACCGCAGGTTCGACCGGGGCATCGGTGGTCAGAAAGGCAAGCATGGTGCCCATCTGCGGATGGATCATGCCCGAGCCTTTCGCCATGCCGCCGATGCGCACTCGCCTGCCGCCACCCAGGTCGATCTCGACCGCGGCCTCCTTGACCCGCGTATCGGTGGTCATGATGGCTGCGGCAGCCTCTCCATCCGATGTCCGACCCCTGGCCGGACGAAGCTCCGGCAGCACCGATGCGATCCGCTCGACTTCCAGGCGTGAGCCGATCAGGCCGGTCGAGGCGGTGAGGACGAATCGCGCCGCCACGCTGAGCTGCCGCGCCACCGCAGCCTGGACCCATCGTGCGTCGTCGAGGCCGCCAGCGCCGGTGGCCGCGTTGGCACATCCCGCATTGGCGATCACCGCCGCCGCGTGGCCGCGTGCCGTCCGCAGCGAGCGCGAGGCGAGGGTCACCGGAGCGGCGCGAACTCGATTGGTGGTGAAGGTCGCCGCGGTCGGGACCGGCCCGCCGTCGCTGACGATGAGCGCGACATCGTTGCCGGGGCCCGACCGCAAACCGGCGCACGCGGCCGCTGCCCGGAAGCCGCGGGGAGTCGTGATACCGCCGCTCAGCGCGCGAACGGTCATGGGTAGATGCCGACCTGCTCGAGGCCCATCGCTTCCGGAAGTCCCATGCATGCGTTCATGTTCTGGACGGCCTGGCCGGCGGCGCCCTTCCCGAGGTTGTCGATGGCGGCGATCACCACCGCGCGCTTCATCGCCGTGCGTGCGGCGAAGACGAAGGCGTGGTTGGATCCCGATGCGAGCTTCGACGATGGCGGCTGATCCATGGGGTGCACGAAAGTCTCGTCGGCGTAAGCCTCATCGAGGAGTGCTCGAAGGGCCGCGTCGTCGAGATCGTCACGGAGCGTGACGTAGCAGGTCGCGATGATGCCGCGCACCTGGGGAATGAGGTGAGGGACGAACGTCAGGGCGACATTCAGCGCGCCGGCGGCTGCCAGACCCTGGCTGATCTCAGGCTGATGCCGGTGGCCACCAATCCCGTATGCCTTCGTCCCGCCCTCGAGCTCGGTGTACAGGAAGTCGGCGCCGGCGCCGCGCCCTGCGCCGCTCACTCCGGACTTGGCGTCCACGATGAGGTCACCGGCCAGCAGTCCGGCGCGGGCGAACGGCGCCAGGGCGAGCAGCGCCGCGGTGGGATAGCAGCCGGGATTGGCGATGAGTGGTGCCCCGCGTAGGCGATCGCGCGTCAGCTCCGGGATACCGTAGATCGCTTCGGCGAGGGCCTCGGGCGCCGGATGCTCGAATCCGTACCAGGTCGGGTAGGCGGCGGGATCGCGCAGACGGAGGTCGCTGCCGATATCGATCACCGTCGTGCCGCCATCGGCAAGGCGCACCGCCAGCTCGGCCGATGCACCGGACGGCAGGGCAAGGAATGCCACGTCGATCCCCGGCTCCGGCTCGCCGTCGATGAGGTTCAGGCCGAGCGGCGCGAGGTGAGGAAACTCATCGGCCAGCGGCGTTCCACTCCTGCCGCGGGCGTAGAGGGCGTCCATCTCGACCTGCGGATGACCGGCGAGCAGTCGGATCAGCTCGGCGCCGGCATAGCCGCTGGCACCGACAACGGCAGTTCGAATGATGGACCTCACCGCCATATCATGCATGATCGATGCATGATCATGCAATCGCCATCAGTCGAAGGCCGCGGGATGCCTCGCGAAGGCCGAGCTGGATCGATGACCGGTCATCCACTTCGGACGCCGCGCTCAGCCGATGAGCAGGTCGACGAGCAGCGCCTGCTGCACGTAGAGACGGTTCTCGGCCTGATCAAGCACCACCGACTGTGGGCCATCGAGCGCTTCGTCGCTGATCTCCTCGCCCCGATGTGCGGGCAGGCAGTGCATGACGAGCGCGTTCGGAGCTCCGGCGAGTAGTCTGGCGTCGACGCGAAAGCCGGCGAAGCGCAGGCGTCGCAGATCGGCGTCCGCCTCTGCCCCCATGCTCGTCCAGGCATCGGTGTAGACGGCATCCGCAGCATGCACCGCGGCGCGCGGATCCGTGGTGATCTCAACAGTGGCCCCGGCGCGTTGTGCCAGTCGCTTGGCGTGGCGGACGACCGCGGCCTCTGGTTCGTAGTCCGGCGGCGTGGCAACCCGCACGTGGAGCCCGGCGAGCGCAGCGGTCAGGAGGAGCGAATGGCAGACGTTGTTGCCATCCCCGACGAATGTGAGCGTTCGGCCGCGCAGATCGCCGAGATGCTGTCGCAGGGTAAGGAGATCAGCCAGCGCCTGGCACGGGTGCTCACGATCTGTCAGCGCATTGATGACAGGGACTGATGCGGCCTCCGCGAGCTCCGTAAGCGTTCTGTGCGCGAAGGTGCGCAGCACGATCGCGTCGACCCATCGGCTCAGATTGCGACCGATGTCGGACGCCGTCTCCCGCCGTCCGATGCCGACCTCCTCCGGCGCGAGGTACAGCGCATGGCCGCCGAGGGCCGTGACTCCGGCATCGAACGTGACCCGTGTCCGCAGGCTCGGCTTCTCGAACAGTAACGCCACCTGGCACCCGGCCAACGGCATCGGCAGGCGTTTGGCGGCCCGCTGCTCGCGCAACACGGTCGCCGACGCCAGGATGCGTTCCAGGCTCGCGGCGTCGAGATCGGCGGATGAGAGCAGGTGGCGCGGTGGGGGTCTGGCCGGCACGAGCTCGGCGCGAGCGATCACGGCTCGAGGAGCATGGCGGTATTCCAGCGGCGGCGCGCGACGCCGGATGCGCGATCGGCGTCGAGCACCGTCGGGATCTCATCCCACGTGACCTCTTCGAATCCGTGAAGGCTGAAGTAGCCGGGATTGACGGTGAGGACGTAGAGGGCATCAATCCTCGCCTCGCGCGCGTCGCGAACGATGGCGCGCACCAGCATGTCGCCCAGTCCCCGGCCCTGGGCGGTTTCGTCGACCGCTAGCGAGCGCAGCTCACCGAGGCCGTCACCGTAGTTGCGCAGGGCGGCAATGCCACACAGGGCGCCGTCGAACTCTGCCACCCGGAATGAGCCGATCTGATCGGCGATCTCTTCGGGCGTGCGTGACAGAAGGATGCCGCGCCGAGCGTAGCGTTCGTTGATGTGGCGGATCGCCTCGACATCGGCGAGTCGCGCGTGGCGTTGAAACGAGGCACCGGCGGTGAGCGGCGAGACGACATGCGTCGGCCCTCCGACCTGCGGGGGCGCTTCCACCACCTGCGGGGGCGTTTCCACCACCGTTCGACCCTTTGCGGTGGTCGGATCACG
>JBBJNX010000139.1:0-6147 GCA_037721115.1 Candidatus Limnocylindria bacterium | reverse complement strand
CCGGCGAGGCCCTGTTCGCCGAGCAGGTAGCTCGCGAAGAGCGCGATCGCGATGGTGATGGCGGTGACCGCTGTCGTCTCGAAGCCGACCGCTGTACCACTGATGATGTTCGTCGCCGGACCGGTCTTGCTGGCCTCAGCGATCTCACGCACCGGACGGAACGATCCGGCGGTGTAGTACTGCGTGATGTAGACGAACGCAACGCTGGTCGCCAGGCCAACCACGCCCGCGAAGAAGAACCACACCCAGGAGGGGAGGCCGCCCGCGCCGATCTGGCCGATCGTCTGCATCATCTGCGACGTGACCAGCGCCAGGGCACCCACCGAGAGGATGGTCGTGACCCAGTACCCACGGTTCAGGATGTTCATCGGGTTCTCATCCTCGCGGCCCCGGATGAAGAACATGGCGACCATGGTCGCCAGCAGCCCGAAGGCCCGCACCACGAGCGGGAAGAAGATCCAGGCCTCGGGATTGGGCCAGCCCAGATCGGTGGCGATGCGCCACACGGCCACGCCGAGAATCATGGCGCCGATGTTCTCGGCCGCGGTTGACTCGAACAGGTCGGCTCCACGCCCGGCGCAGTCCCCCACGTTGTCACCGACGAGGTCGGCCACGACCGCGGCGTTCCGCGGGTCGTCCTCCGGAATTCCGGCCTCGACCTTGCCCACCAGGTCGGCGCCCACGTCGGCCGCCTTGGTATAAATGCCGCCACCGAGCTGAGCGAAGAGCGCCACGAAGCTGGCGCCGAAGCCGAATCCGACGATGAGGAATGGAGCATCCTCCGGATTCGTGAATCCGCCGAATGCCGCGAAGATGCCGTAGACCCCGAGCAGGCTCAGGGCCACGACCAGGAAGCCGGAAACGGCGCCGCCCCGCATGGCGACCTGGACAGCGCGCACGAGGCTGTACTGGGCCGCGGCCGCCGTGCGCACGTTCGCCTTCACGCTGATGAACATGCCGATGATGCCGGCCGCCATTGAGCACAGCGCACCGACCAGAAAGGCTATGCCCGTTCGAATGCCCAGATCAAGGCCGTAGATGTCGGTCTCGGCGACATCCTGCCCTTCGACCAGCGTGATCACGAGACCGATGACCACGGTCCCGCCAATCGCGAGGAAACCGATCGTCTGGTACTGACGTCGGATGAAGGCGACCGCGCCTTCAAAGATCGTCCCGGCGATGTCCTGCATCGCGGGAGTGCCGGTATCGGCCCGCAGGACGTCCCAGGCGAGGTACATGGCAAAGGCGATTGCGGCGATACCGGCGAGCGGGATCACCCACAGAATGGGCTGGAACTCCATGAATCCTCCGAGTTCGGCCCGGCGGCCACGCTCAATCGGGCTCGCTCACGACCGTGGGTTTGACGCACACGGAACGCCGGCGGGAGGATCTTACTCACGTGCCCGCCAGCGATGGCCGGCGGATTCTAGCACGGTCCACACCGGAGAATCACTCAGGGCAACCATCGGGGCTGCCAGCCATCGTTGGCAAGGATCTCTCGATCGCCGTCCTCCAGCGTGATCCGCTCGATGCTCCCCTCGCTGGCGGGCCCGCCGTTCGCGGAACGCAGGACGATGACCACCATCGCGTCCTCGCCGGGAGCAAAGGCGACACCACCGATCCGCTCCCCGGCAAGTGTCCCCTGCACGCTTCCTCGTTCACTCACGTCGTCGGTCAGGAGCAGCGATCCATCAGCTCGCACGTACGCGATCCGACCGTCCGGGGCCACCGCAGCGACCGTTGCGCCCTGACCAAAGGCGCTCTCCTCCACCACCGCGCGCGATCGCTCGAGCACGCCCACCGAAACGGCCGGACCCGGTTCGAGCGGGATCACCGGCGCATCCAGTGGGCGCACCTCCACCGCGCCCCCGGTCGTCCTGCCGCTGAGCAGGATCGCCGACCCGTCAGGCATCCAGCGCGGCGGAGACTGGGCGTCATAGCTGACCCGTACCACCGCATCGCTCTCCAGGTCCACGATCCCCACGGACTTGCCCGGATCCACGAACGCCAGCGCTTCGCCGTCGGGGGCATAGCGCGGCGCGCGCAGCCAGTCGGGTGCATCGTCCGGCTCGTCCGAAGCGATCGGGCTGAACGTGGCCGCCGCCTCGCCGGGCACCTCGATCAGCGTCGGGTCCCCGGCGATCGGCATCTCCCAGATGCCAAGGCCGCGCCCTGTCTCGGCATCGGCTCGAGCGAAGGCGATGCGCTGGCCGTTCGGCGCGTACGTCGGGTCAAACTCGAGAACACCCTCCTCGGTGAGCACCCGCCGGTTCGTGCCATCGGCGTCGACCATGATCAGGCGATGGCCGTCGCCCACCACGAACGAGTTGCCATCGGGCGACACCGCGTAGTCGATGATCGGCGCCAGCTCGGTCGACAGCTGATGCGCCGCGGTGCCATCGACATTCATGGCCCACAGGTTCGGGACGCCGGCGCGATCGGAGAGGAAGGTGATCTGATTCGATAGCGTCGTATTCGGCGCGCCGGTCGTGAAGCTCCACGTCACGGCCTCGGCCAGCCCGCCGCCCGAACGGTCGGCGACCCCCGCAGCCAGGACAACTTCGAACGTGGTGTTCGCCGGGAGTGGTCCGGACGGCGAGAAGCGCAGCACCCGGCCATCCACGGGTTCCACCGGTTCGTTGCCGAGCTCATCGACGAGCTCAATCGAGCCGGCAACGGCAGGCACGATGATCAGTGGCTCGTCGGGGAGCGATTCGGGGTCGATCGCGCGAGGGAAGAAGACCGCGATCGATGCCGTCGGAGCAATGCCGTCGGTCCCACGGGCGGGGACAAGCAGGGAAACGTCGAGGCCACCCGCGATGGTCTGGAAGTTGAGTTGGATCGGTCCTTCGAGAGCGACACCAGAGATTTCCGAAGCCTCCTCGCCGATCTCGATCCGATAGTCAGCCTCCGGCCGCAGGGGAGCGATCGGCACGATCTCGAGAAGCTGGCCGCTCCAGCGTAGCTCGTGTGGAAAGATGGGTCGCAGCCGCAGCGCGGCCTCCACCGACGCTGTGTCCATCAACGTCGAAAAGCGGACCGAGATGGGTGCATCGAGCGCGACGTCGGAGGCACCGTCCGCCGGCAGCGTCTCGATCACCTCCGGCGGTCCGGTCGTCTCGAAACTGAAGGCCGGGGCAGCCTGGCTCATCCGATTTCCGGCGTGGTCCGTGACTCCGGGGCCGACCGTCACCAGGTAGCCCGTTGCCAGCGTCAGCGGTTCACGCGGTGTGAAGATCATGACGCTTCCGCTCCAGCTCACCGCACCCTCCACGAGTGGCTCGATCGAGAGTGCGTCCGCGGCGCTGGTCTCATCCACCGGCTCCGTGAAGGTGACCTCGAGGCTGGTGGTCGTCAGGCCACGAGCGGGCTCGTCGGGGAGCGGCTGGGTGAGCACGATCGTGAGCACCGACGGCGCACGGCCGTCGACGGTGCTGGCCAGGTAGAGCACGCCGGACAGGATGAGTGCGCCGATTGCGACGACCGCCAGGCTCCGCAGGACGACGGCGCGCATGCCGCTGCAACCCCGATTCCGGTCAGCGATGCCGCAGGCGCGCGGGGAGAATCTGGAGCTCGTCGCGGTACTTCGCGACGGTTCGTCGGGCCAGAGCGATCCCTTCCTCGGCCAGCGCGTCGGCGATCTCCTGGTCCGAATAGGGATGCTGCGTATCCTCGGCCTCGATCATCCGCTTGATCTGGTCCTTGATTCCCAACGAGGCCGTGAAGAAGTGGCTGAACGGCACCACCTCGCCGGTCGGGAGCATCACGTATTTCTCGGCGGTGGCGCGGCTCACGGTGGACTCGTGCATGCCGATCACCTCCCCCACCTCGGCGCGCGTCAACGACACAAGGTGCTGGACCCCGTGCACCAGGTAATCCCGCTGTCGCTCCACGAGGCACTCGGCGATGCGCTGGATGGTCGCTCGCCGCCGATTGATGTTGTCGATGAAGAATTTCGCCCGGCCGACGTACTGGCGCACGTGCTGCTTCTCATCCTCGGTCGTCTCCGCGCTGCGCAGCTTCGAGCTCAGGCTCGAGTAGATGGGAGCGACGTGAAGGCTGAAGCGACGCGACTCGACGACCTCGACCGACAGCTCGCCGTCGACGGCGCGGATCAGGACGTCGGGGCGCACGATCGGCCGTGAGGCATCCGGGCTGATCGCCGCGGTGAACGCCGCGGTCGGGTACGGATTCAGGTTGCCCTTGACGAACTCCCAGACCGTCACCACCTCGCGCTGCGTTGCCCCGATGGCTGCGGCGACCTCCCGGAAGCGTCGCTCACCCAGGTCGGCGAGATGGTCACCGATCACCGCTTCGGCGTGCGGCGGCACATCGAAGATGCTCTGCTCGCGCAGATAGTCGATCTGGGCCAGCAGCGATTCGGTGATCGATCGTGACCCGATCCCGATGGGCTCGAGGCCCTTCATGGCGGCCAGGACCTCGCCAACGTCAGCGATCGTCACGTCGGTGGCGGCCGCCACCTCCGCATCGGTCTCGGTCAGAAATCCGTTCGAATCAAGCGCGCCGATGACGTGATCGGCCACTGGGTGCAATCGCGTGGGGAGCAGCGCGTGCAGGTTCCAGGTCAGGTGATCCTCGAGCGTGAAGTCCGCCTCCGCGCGGGCGATGGGATCAAACTCGTCGTCCTCGTCGCGCACGCGGGTCGCACCGTCGCCGGGAAGATCGTCCGTGCTCAGGCGGCTATCGTCGCCATCGGCCTCGCCCTTGCGCGGCATGCACTCGGTGCAGTAGTTGCCGCCGATCGGACGTCCGCAGATCGGGCAGCTGGGCAGCTCCTCCATCTCGAGCGCCGGATTCTCGTCAAGCTCCTGCGCGATTGCCTCCTGAAGCTCGACCGAACTCATCTGCAGGATGTAATTGGCCGCGATCTGCTTGGGCGTGACCTTGGCCTGCATGACCGGCTGAAGATGCTGGCTGAGCTCGATCGACATGAATCCTCGCGAACGTCCGGGAATGAAGGGCAGAACAACCAATTATAGGGATGACGGACCGATGCGCCCGTAGGCACCCGATTGTTCGCGATTGGCCTCAGGCGGCCGGAGCGTTCAAGCGCCGTACGACCGGCGCGTCACCACCAAACGTGATGAGGTTGTAGCCGCCCGCGTCCTGCGAGAGGCGACGACGATAGTCACGCATCGGCCAGCCCAGAAGATCACACAGTCGCACCCGATTGACGTGATTGTGCGCCACAGCGACCGCACACCGAGCACGGTCTGCCGCGAGCCAGCGCTCGAGCGGGGCCAGCGCCACGAACGCTCGTTTGGCCACGTCCTGCCCGCTCTCGCCGTCGGGACAGCGCGTGGCATACGGATCCGCCTCCCAGGTTGCCCGCAGCTCGGGGTCGCGCGCACGACACTCCTCTGCGCTGAGCCCGTCCCAATCGCCGTAGTCGATCTCGATGAGCCCGGCCTCAACCTCGACGCGCTTCTCGTTCAGGTCCAGCGCGGCGGCGATGGCGGCGGCGGTCTGCCGACAGCGCAGTGCCGGGCTGCTCACGAGGCGCAGCTCGTCGTGCGGCAACGCGCTGAGCTCCGCAGCCAGCGTGCGCCCGAGTTGATCCGCAAGCGCGAAACCGTCATCGCTGAGCGGCAGGTCGCTGCGCTTCCCCAGGTTGCGCCCGGCCGCCGACGCCGCGGTGGTCGCATGTCGGACGAGGATCAGGCTGCCCATCAGGTGGCCGAGTGTAGCCGCTCACGTGCGCTATCCTGTGCCGGCCGCCTCTCCACAGTCAGGGCTGAATGACCTACCTCCCCGACGAATCAAATTCCGATTCCGACGGCGCGCCCGCGAATAGCGAGCGCGCCGGTTCGCGCCGCGCGCTGGGCTGTGCCTTCGAGGTCGTCGAGACGCTGGTCCTGACGCTCCTGATCTACCTCGTCATCCACAACTTCGTGGCGCAGCCGTTCGAGGTTCAGCAGAGCTCGATGTTTCCGACGATCGTGCCAGGTGAGTACATCCTCATCGACAAGCTGACCCCACGCTTCGGCGGCTACGAGTACGGCGACGTGGTCGTCTTCAACCCGCCATCAGGCTCGGGCCTGGACGAGCAGGGGATCCCGTTCATCAAGCGTATCATCGGCATGCCGGGCGACACGGTCAGCCTGGAGAACGGCCGCGTGTTCGTCA
>JBBJNX010000138.1:0-6160 GCA_037721115.1 Candidatus Limnocylindria bacterium | reverse complement strand
GCATCCGAGCTCCCGTACTGCTCGCCGCCGCCGACGACCGCATCAGCCGCTATCGGCACCCGCTGCCGGGCGAGCGCCGCGTGGAGCATCGGCTCATGCTGGTGATCGTTGCGGAGCGCTGGGGCCTGCACGTGGCCGTCACGCGCTTCGCCGAGCTTCGGCCGCCCGACGCGGACCTCTCCGCGCGGATGGCGGCCACCGAGCAGGTCCACGCGGCGATGATCGAGGCGACCCGATCCGGGCGGACACTCGGCGACGTTTTCGCCGTCGCGCAGGCAGCCTACGCAGACGCCGGCCATGCCGACGAATGGCGGCTACATCATCAGGGCGGCATCATCGGCTACCAGGGCCGCGAGCGGATCGCGGTTCCGGGCGATCCCACCGTCATCCGGGCCGGCATGGCGTTCGCCTGGAATCCGTCGGTGGCTGGCGCGAAGACGGAGGAGACGATGCTCGTCGCGGATGACGGCCCGCGGTTCCTCACTCGAGGGTGAGCTACGTGCTCGGCTGGTACCCCGGCTCGAAGAACTTCGCGGGCTCCTCCTCGAAATCGAGCTTGCAGCCCTTCCCGCAGAAGTAGTAGGTCTCGCCGTCGTGGTCGCTCGTCAGCGCCTGCGCCGATGCAATCTCCGGGTTGACGTCCATGCCACACACCGGGTCCTTGGCAGTCATAGATGCGATCTCCGCAGGGGAGTATCTTGGATCCAGCGCGGGTCCTAACAGAGGCATGGCCCTTGCATGCACCGGTGCCAATCATGCATAGCCGTATCCCAAATGCGCCGACGCTGTTCGTAGTGGACGATGACGTCGCGACCTGCGAGCTTCTCTGTGAGATCGCCCGAGATGCCGGTTGGCACGCGACGGGATTTTCCTGTCTCACCGACTTGCGAACATCGCTCGACGAGATGAAACCGAGCCTGCTGATCCTGGATGATGATTTACCGGATGGTCTCGGCGGCGACCTGGCCCGGGAGCTGCGCGCAACCGAGCGGCTCGCGGACATGCCCCTCGTCGTCTGCACGGCCGCGCATCCGATCCGGCGCGCAGAGATCGGGAGCTGGGCTCCGGTCATATCCAAGCCATTTGACCTGGTGGAGATCGACGCCTTCCTGGCTGTCGCGCGCAGCCGGTCCTACGAGCAGCGCGCAGGCTAGGCTTGGCGCGTGCGCGCGCTGTTCCTCACCAACGAGTTTCCTCCGTCCGTTTACGGCGGAGCCGGCGTCCATGTCGACGAGCTCACGCGGCACCTCCGATCTCTCATCGAGCTCGATATCCGCACCTTCGGGACGCAGGCCAGCGCCGGGCCCGGCTGGCGAGCTCAGGGATATCCGCCCGCCCATGATCTCTCGGACGCCGATGATCGCCTCCGGTCGGTGTTCGACGCGCTCTCGCGCGACCTTGCCATGGTCGCTCACCCCGTTCACGCCGATGTGGTGCATGCGCACACCTGGTACACGCACCTCGCCGGCGTGCTCGCTCGCCTGGCGTACGGCATTCCGCTGGTCGTCACCGTTCACTCGCTGGAACCTCTGCGCCCGTGGAAGCGTGAGCAGCTCGGCGGTGGATATGACGTGAGCTCCTGGATCGAGCGCACCGCGCTGGAGGCGGCCGATGCCGTCATTGCCGTCAGCCGCGAGACGCGGGAGGATGTATTGCGACTCTTCGACGTTCCGGCGGAGCGCGTGCACGTCATCCACAACGGGATCGATGCCGAGTTCTATCAGCCGGATCCTGCGATGTCGGCGCTCGAGCGCCGAGGCATCGATCCGGCCGTACCGTACGTGTTATTCGTGGGTCGCATCACGAGGCAGAAGGGGATCGTGCACCTCGTCCGCGCGATCCGGCACCTCGATCCGGGCAGCGGCGTGGTGCTGTGCGCCGGCCAGCCGGACACTCCGCAGATTGCCGCGGAGATGCGGGCCGGGGTGGCGGCCGCGCAGGCTGAACGGCCGAACGTCGTCTGGATCGGCGAGATGGTCAGTCGCGAGGAGGCGCGTCAGCTCTATTCGCACGCCGCAGTGTTCTGTTGCCCATCGGTCTATGAGCCGTTCGGGATCATCAACCTGGAGGCGGCCGCCTGCGAAACGCCGGTGGTGGCGTCGGCGGTGGGCGGCATTCCTGAGGTGGTGGTGGACGGCGAGACGGGACTCCTGGTCCCGGTCGACCTTTCGGTGGACGATCCGATGTCGCCGGTCGACCCTGACCGCTTCGAGCGGAACCTGGCCGGTGCCATCAATGCCCTCATGGCGGATGCCGGCACCTGCGAGGTGATGGGCCGCGCCGCCCGCCGTCGCGCGGTCGAGCGGTTCAGCTGGACCCGGATCGCCAGGGAGACCGTCGACCTGTACCGCTCCGTGGTCCGGTGATGCGGCGGCGCTTTCGCCAATTCACACCACAGCGACGCCGTCCCGCCGTGTGGCATGGGCCTTCGCCAGATTCTCACCCAGCGACAAGTGACGGCCGGGATGTGAATTTGGGTCGGGCGGACGCCGCCGCGCCGCAACGTCCCTCTCCCTTGCCACCGCGAAGAGATGCAACTGTCGCGTCGTGTTCGATAGGATGCCGCAGTGACCGCACCGCTTCCTGTCCCTCGGGTACCCGCTCAAACGGAGGGCGTGCTGTTGATCCTGCGGGCCGAGTCGATTGTCCTCTTCATCGCCGGTGTGCTGCTCTATCTCCAGCTGAACGGCAATGCCCTGTGGCTGCTGCCGCTCCTCCTTGCACCGGATTTCTCGATGATTGGCTACCTTCGGGGCTCGCGCCTCGGCGCGATCACCTATAACCTCGTGCACAACTTGGCGACGGCACTGATCGTCCTGGCTATCGGTTGGTTCGCTGCAATCGCACCGCTTGCTCTGGCGGGCGCCATCCTCGTCGCGCACGTCGGGATGGACCGATCCCTCGGCTACGGACTCAAGCTGCCGACCGATTTCAAGGACACGCACCTGGGACGCATCGGCCGATAATGGGACCGATGAGCCTGGGAACCGATGAAGGGGAGCTCGCCTATCATCGAGGGCGCGGCAGAGGAGACGACCTGATGCACGCACATTCGGCGCCGCTCAGCCGGCGCCGCCTGCTTCAGCTGGGGGCGGTCGCTTCAGCGGCTGGTTTGGCCGCCTGCGCCACGCCGATGCCGTCGTTCACCCCACGGCAATCGGCCAGCGCGAGACCGGCGGAATCTCGAACTCCCGATCCGTCGCCGGCACCGGATCCGACACCGGATCCGACAGCGGTGCCGACTCGCAGGCCGTCGACCGGGCGCATCCTCTATCGCGATGGCGCGCTCGCCGACGGCCGATCGGCCACGCTTCGTCGCAACGTCAGCATCCTCGTCGAGGAAGGCCGTATCGCGTGGATTCGACCGGCCGACGGTGAGGAGGATGTGGGCGACGCGTCGGTCGTGGACTGTGCCGGCGCGACGTTCGTGCCCGGAATGGTGGACTGCCACAGTCACGTCACCGGGCCGGGCGGGGCGAACTGGATCGAGCGTTTCAATGATCCCCCGGAGACGCTCCTGGCGGTGGCCGAGCACAACGGGCGCATCGGCCTGGCGGCAGGCATCCGCTGGATGCGGGATGTCGGATCACCGATCGGCATCGATCCGATCGACGGCCGCGAACGCGCCCTCGCGCTCGGTGTGCGCGACCGATGGGCCGGACGCGATGACCGGCCGTACCTGCGCGCCGCTGGCTCCTGGCTCTTCAAGCGTGGCGTGAGCCCAATGCAATCGTCCATCGAGGCGGAAACGGCCGACGAGCTGCTCGCCGCAGCCATCGGCCAACTGGATGCTGGCGCCGATCTCGTGAAGCTCTACATGGATGGGCCAGATGTCAACGTCTCGCCGTGGTCCGCGGACGAGGTGTCGCGGGTGGCGGAAGCTGTGCACGGGCGGGGTGCGCGGATCGCGGCGCATTCGGGGCGGCTGAACGGAGCGCGAGAAGCGGTCCTCGGTGGCGTCGATTCGATCGAGCATGGGTTTGACCTCGATGCGAGCACTGCCACCGAGATGGCGCGGCGCGGCACGACGCTGGTGAGCACGCTGGCGGTGATGCGATCGTGGCTGAGCTTCGGTTACACGACCAGCATGGAGCGCTTCGCTGGTGAGGCCGGACGTTCGGCGACCCAGGCGCGGCTTGAGCAGGGAGAGGCATCTGTCCGCATTGCGCGGGACGCTGGAGTGGCAATCGCAACCGGCAGCGACTTTGGCGGCGGATCGCTGCGCGCCAATCAGCTGGCGTGGGAGGTCACGAGCCTCGTTACGGCCGGCGTGGAACCCGTTGACGCGCTGGCCGCAGCCACCTGGCGCGGCGGCGAGCTCCTCGGAGAGGAAGAGGCCGGGGTCATCCGCGAGGGCGGGCCGGCCGACTTCTTCCTGGTGCACGGCGATCCTCTGTCGGATCCCGAGTCGTTGTGGCGCGTCTGGCGCACAGGCTGGGAATAGGCCGAGTATCGCTACACGTGATACAGGCGACGCGCTTCGCGCGCCAGGTCGTCTCGGTAGTCAGGATGCGCGATGGCGATCAACGCCGTGGCCCGCTCGCGGATGCTGCGGCCGAACAGCTCGGCAACCCCGTACTCGGTGACAACCGTCCGCACGTGAGCGCGGCTGGTGACGACGCCCGCGCCCTCCGCCAGGACCGCAGCGATGCGCGAGATCCTGCCGGCGGCAGCAGTCGACGGGAGGGCGATGATGGCGCGACCTTCGGGCGCCAGAGCCGCGCCTCGCATGAAGTCCATCTGGCCGCCGACGCCGGAATAGAAGCGGGTGCCGATTGAATCGGCGCTGACCTGCCCGGTCAGGTCGATCGAGATTGCCGAGTTGATCGCCACCATGCGCCGAAAGCGACGGATGACGGAGGTGTCGTTGGTGTAGTCCACTGGGCGCATCTCGATCATCGGGTTGTCGTGCACGAAGTCGTACAGGCGCTGACTGCCCATCAGGAAGGCGGACACGATTTTGCCGCGATTGATCTCCTTGTGTTCGCCGGTGACCGCGCCGGCTTCGACAAGATCCAGCACCGCATCGGTGAACAGCTCGGTGTGCACGCCCAGGTCGCGCTTGTCGCGGAGCGCGAGACCGACGGCGGCAGGGATGGAGCCGATGCCCATCTGGATGGTTGCACCGTCGGGCACGAGATCGCCCACAAACTCGCCGATCACTCGCTCGACGTCGCCGATCGCGGGCGACAGGTGCTCATGCGGCGGTTGGTCGACCTCGACTCCCAGATCGATCTCATCGATGTGCACGAAGGAATCACCGAGCGTCCGCGGCATCGACCGATTGAGCTGGGCGATGACCGTGGTCGCGGCGTGCGTTGCCGCCAGCGTGGCGTCCACGCTGGTCCCGAGCGAGCAATAGCCGTTCGCGTCCGGGTATGAGACGTTGATGAGCACGGCGTCGAGTGGCAGGACACCGCCGCTGAAGAGCTCGGGGACGTCCGACAGGAAGATCGGCACATAGTCGGCGCGACCCTCATTGACCGCCTCCCTGGCGTTGGCGCCGATGAACAACGCTCGGTGCCGGAAGCTGTCGGCCACTTCGGGTGCAAGGTGGGGCGCGGGACCCTCGATGTGGAAGTGCACCATCCCGACATCTCGGAGCTCCTCCGCCCGGCCTGCGAGCGCTTCCAGCAGCACCGAAGGCGAGGCAGCCCCGCCATGGACGAAGATCTGCTGGCCGTTCCGGACGACGGCGACCGCCTCTTCGGCGGTGACGATGCGCATGCCCTGAGTATGCGGCGCACGGAAGAGAGCCTGTCGGCTGGGGAGCGTCATTGGAGATCGCTCACCGGACCGGACAGGCTCCCGAAGGTCGCCTGGTTAGACTGCCGCGGCGGCTCGTCGCAGAACCGGGACCGCGACCTTCTCGGGGCGCGTGGCCCACACGAGGCCGGAGCCTGCGATGAAGAAGGTGGCACCGAGTCCGGCGAAGAGAGCGGCCAGTCCAAGGCCGAGCTGCAGGGCCGGTGCGGTGACGGTGCCGACACCCAGCTCGCCGATGAGCGCATGGGCGGTACCGGTCCATGCCAGTGCACGCGCAGCCCCCTCGATTGGATGCTCGCGGTCGAAGTCGGCCCAGTAACGGCCGTCAACGGCGAACTCATACGAACCGGCGGCAAAGACTTCGCCGTTGTAGGTGACGTCCTCTTCCAGCACG
>JBBJNX010000137.1:0-6166 GCA_037721115.1 Candidatus Limnocylindria bacterium | reverse complement strand
GGCCGCCAACGCGGTGACGGCGGTCTATCGCGCTCGTGCGACGGAGGATAATCCGACGGTACGGACCGACTCGGAGTCAAGCGAGCATGCCTGGGTGGCGCGCTCGGCGATCGGTGACTGGCTGCCGCGCATCGCCTTCGATTCGATGGCATCGGCCATCGCCGACTGGGCGGCCGGCCGTCTCGGCGACCCACGACCGGACGAGCCATGAGGCTGCGCTACACTCACGCCGACCCAGGACAAAACAGGAGACCGATGCCCGCATCCCCCGTCACGGTGGCCGTCACCGGTGCCGCCGGCCAGATCGGCTATGCGCTCCTCTTTCGGATCGCCGCAGGCCAGATGTTCGGACCCGACACGCCGGTACGGCTCCGGCTGCTCGAGCTCGAGGCCGCCCTGCCCGCCCTCGAGGGCGTGCGGATGGAGCTCGCCGACTGCGCGTTTCCGCTGCTCGACGGCGTGGTCTGCACCGCAGAGACCGATGAAGCCTTCAGCGGCGCCAACTGGTCGCTCCTGATCGGCGCGGTCCCGCGCAGGGAAGGGATGGAGCGCAGGGATCTGCTGAGCATCAACGGCGGCATCTTCACCGGCCAGGGCGAGTCGATCGCGCAGAACGCGGCGGAAGACTGCCGTGTGCTGGTGGTCGGCAACCCATGCAACACCAACGCGCTCATCGGCTCAACTGCAGCAAACCGTTACGGCATGCCGAAGGACCGATGGTTCGCCATGACCATGCTCGATGAGAACCGCGGCCGATCTCAGCTGGCGGCGAAGGCCGGCGTGGCGGTGAGCGAAGTCCGGGACCTCGTCATCTGGGGCAATCACTCCTCGACACAGTTCCCGGACGCGTGGCACGCCACGATCGGCGGCCGGCCCGCACCCGAGGTCATCGACGACGAGGACTGGTTGCGTGGCGAGTTCATCTCGAGCGTCCAGCAGCGTGGCGCCGCGATCATCAAGGCGCGCGGCCAGAGCTCGGCAGCCAGCGCCGCAAACGCGGTCATCGACACGGTGACGAACATCGTTGACAACGAGGGTCATATCTTCTCGGCGGCCATCCCGGCACCGGCGGAAGGCGGGTACGGAGTTCCGGAGGGACTGGTGTTCGGCTACCCACTCATCGGCGGGACAGTCGAGGTCGGTGTGGGGATCGTGCAGTCCATCGACCACGATGAGTTCGCCCGCTCGATGATCGAGGCGACCACCAACGAGCTGCTCGAAGAACGCGCTGCGGTCGAGGAGCTCCTGGCTTGAACACGGACACCGCGACCCGAGCGGGCGCCTCGCTGCGCATCGGCGATCGAGAGCTCGAGCTTCCGATCGTCGACGGGACCGACGGCGACAGTGCCATCGACATCACCACCCTGCGCGGGGACACCGGGCTCATTACCCTCGATCCGGGGTACGGCAACACGGGGGCGTGCTCGAGCGAGATTACTTATCTCGACGGAGAGAAGGGGATCCTGCGCTACCGCGGCTATCCGATCGAGCAGCTCGCCGAACATTCAACGTTCCTCGAGGTCGCCTACCTGCTGATCTGGGGCGACCTTCCGACGCGCGACGAGCTCAACAGCTTCACGGCGGACGTGACGCACCACACGCTCATCCGGGAGGAGATGCGTCACTTCTTCGACTCGTTTCCGGCAGACGCGCACCCGATGGCGGTCCTTGCCTCCGGCACCGTGGGCATGAGCACGTTCTATCCCGACAGCCAGAACATCTTCGAGGCCGATGCGGTGGAGGTCACCATCAACCGGCTCATCGCCAAGCTGCCGACCCTCGCCGCGTGGTCGTTCAAGAAGGCGATCGGCCAGCCGTACGTCTATCCCCGCAACGATCTCGGCTATGCGGCGAACCTGCTGCACATGATGTTCGCCGTACCTTCGGAGGACTACGAGGTCGACCCGAAGGTGGCGGAGGCGCTTGACCTGCTCCTCATCCTGCACGCGGATCACGAGCAGAACGCCTCCACCTCCACCGTGCGCATGGTCGGCAGCACGCACGCCAACCTGTATGCATCGATCAGTGCCGGCATCTCCGCCCTGTGGGGTCCACTGCATGGCGGCGCCAACGAGGCGGTGATCACGACCCTGGAGCAGATCGTGGCGGACGACGGCGGCGTGCAGAAGTGGGTCGACAAGGCGAAGGATCCCGAGGATCCGTTTCGCCTGGCCGGCTTCGGGCATCGGGTGTACAAGAACTTTGATCCGCGCGCGAAGATCATTCAGCGCGCTGCGGAGCGAGTCCTGACCGCGACGGGCGCCGACGATCGGCTCCTGGAAGTCGCGAGGCAACTCGAAGAGGTTGCCCTGGCGGACGAGTTCTTCATCAGCCGCAAGCTCTATCCCAACGTCGACTTCTATTCGGGGCTGATCTACCGCGCCATCGGCTTTCCGAAGAACATGTTCACCAATTGCTTCGCCATCGGTCGCCTGCCGGGCTGGATCGCGCAGTGGCGGGAGATGTTGACCTCCAAGGAGTCACGAATCGGTCGTCCGCGCCAGGTGTACATCGGGCCGGCGGCGCGCGACTACGTTGCGATCGAACAGCGCTGACTGACCCGATGCGTCTTACCGTGCTCGGCCGGTCACCGGCACGCCCCAATCCCGGTGAGGCCTGTGCCGGCTACCTCATCGAGGGCGGCGGCTCCCGGCTCCTGTTCGACATCGGCCCCGGTGTCGTCGCTCAGCTCCTGCGCCGACACCACCCGGATGAGCTCGACGCGGTGATCATCAGCCATATGCACGCCGATCACATGCTCGACTTGGTCACGCTCCGCTATGTCTACCCGTGGCGGCGGCTATCGGCCGACGAACGGCTGCGCGTCGTGCTTCCGCCCGGGTCAGCCGATCAGCTCCTCGACCTCGCCAAGGGCGTCGGCGGCGCGAAGCATTTCGAGGACGCGTTCCAGCTCAGCGAGCACGACAGCACGACGCCGTTCCGATTCGGCTCCCTGACGGTCACGCCGCGCGAGACGCAGCACTACATCCCGTGCTGGGGGTTTCGCGTCGAAGCCGATGGGCGGCGCCTCGCCTATACGGCCGATACGGCCCCGTGCAGCGGACTGACCGACCTCGCGGATGATGCCGATCTGCTCCTCAGCGAGGCAACCCTACGGTCGCTCGACGAGGACGCGCAGCCGCCTGAACCGCGCGGTCATCTCACACCCGCGGAAGCCGGCGCTGTGGCCCGAGATGGCGGGGCTCGTCGCCTGGTCTTGACGCACCTTCCGGTCAATGGCGACGACGCGACATGGGCTCGAACGGATGCGGCCACGACGTTCGGGTCCGAGGTCGAGATCGCCGAGCCGTCGACAACCTACGAGATCTGACGGACTCAGGCCCGTCCCGAGTCCTCGGTCACGCGGGCGCGGGCGATCCATCGGTCCGCGGACCACGTGGCGAGCGCCCAGATGAACGCCAGCGTAATGGCCGTCAGCGCCATCAGACCGGCCGCCACGAGCGCTCCGGGCCCGGGCAGGGCTCCGGCCATCACCAGCGTCGCCAAGAGGATGACGGCGAGGACGATCGCCACCATCACCAGGGCGATCTTCACGGCTGTTCCAAGGAACCAGCCGAAGGTATGTCCCTGCGCCCGTCCGGCAAGCCACAGGACGCACGGACCGGCTGCGCCCGCCAGCGAGGTATAGAGCCCGAACCCACTGAACAGCGCCCCGACGCCGATCCGCTGCCCGGTCACGATCCAGACGTACGTCCACGCCGCGAGCAGCGTCGAGAGCGCCCCGACGCCGATCAGCCAGACCAGCAGAAGCGTGGCGGTTGGCCCCGAGAGACGCTCGATCAGCTCACCACTGGCTGATTCCACGACCTCCGTCGGACCGCCCTGGCGTTCGGGTTCCTGCGTCATGAAGTCGATGCGGTGAACGCCGCCTCCAGGTCGGCGCGCAGGTCTTCGACCGCCTCGATGCCGACGCTGAGGCGAATGAGGTTCGGCGGCACGGCCAGCGGCGAATCGGCCACCGATGCATGCGTCATCGGCGCCGGCAGCTCGATGAGCGACTCCACCGCGCCGAGCGACTCGGCCAGTGTGAACAGTCGCGCGGTGGCCGCAAGGCGCCGTGCTCGCTCCTCGCCGTCGCGGAGCTCGAAGCTGAGCATTGCGCCGGGCACCCGCATCTGACGCGCGACCAGCTCGGCGGCGGGATGATCGGGAAGTCCGGGATAGTGCACGCGCTCGACTTCCGGACGCTCCGACAGCCAACGCGCGAGCACCACTGCGTTGGCTGATGCGCGGTCCATCCGCACCGCCAGCGTCCGCATGCCGCGCATGATGAGAAAGCAGTCGAATGGGCTCGGAACCGCACCAGCGGCGTTCTGATGGAATCGAAGCTTGCCTGCCAGATCATCCGAACGAGTGGCGATCAGGCCTCCGATGACGTCCGAGTGGCCGCCGAGGTACTTCGTGGCCGAATGCAGGACCAGATCCGCGCCAAGATCCAGCGGGCGCTGGATGTACGGCGTGGCGAACGTGTTGTCGACCACGGTGATCGCGCCGGCGACCGCGGCGATCCTCGCCACGGCGCTGATGTCGATGATCTTGAGCATGGGATTGGAGGGCGTCTCGATCCACACCATCCGCGCCGGCTGCTCGCCGGCGAGCGCGGCCGCGACGGCGTCGAGGTCTCGCAGGTCGAGCGTATCGGTCTCGATGCCGTATCGGCGCCACACCTTATCGGCCAGGCGCCAGCTGCCGCCGTACACGTCGTCGCTCATGAGGAGATGGTCGCCCGGCTCCAGCAGGTAGAAGATGTTCTGGGTCGCCGCAAGACCGGACGCGTAGGCGAGGCCATGGGTCGCACCCTCCAAGGTCGCAATCGCCTCCTCGAGGGCCAACCGCGTTGGATTGCCGCTGCGCCCGTACTCGAAGCCGGAGCGCAGGCCACCAACGCCATCCTGCTTGAAGGTGGTGCTCATCTGGATTGCGGGCACGACCGCGCCGGTGTGAGGATCAGGCTCAGCGCCAGCGTGGACGGCCAGCGTCTCGAATCGGTCAGTCATGACGGCATTCTGGCAGGTGGCTGGCAACCCACCGCGCGCGGTGGGTTAGCTAAGTCCGCGGGCTAAACTAACCTCCGGGTTCCTGCATTCATCGCGTCCGCGGGAAGCCCAGGTCCACGCTCGACGTTCCCGGGTCAGGCCAACGGGCCGTCACCACCTTGCCGCGTGTGTAGAACTGGATCCCCTCGGGTCCATACATATGGATGTCGCCGAAGAGCGACGACTTCCAACCTCCGAAGCTGTAGTACGCCACCGGCACCGGGATCGGCACATTGAGACCGACCATGCCGACGTTCACGTCGAACTGGTACTGCCGCGCGGCACCACCGTCCCGCGTGAAGATCGCGGTCCCGTTGCCGTACTCGTTGTCATTGACGATCTTCAGCGCCGATGGATAATCGGGAGTGCGCACAACCTCCAGCACCGGCCCGAAGATCTCGTTGCGATAGCACTCCATCTCGGGCGTCACATTGTCGAGCAGCGAAACCCCGAGCCAGAAGCCCGAGCCTTCCTTGTAGAGGACATGCTCGCGTCCGTCGACCCGCAACGTCGCGCCCTGGGCCGGGCCGGAATCCAGGTAGCTGGCGACCTTATCGCGATGCTCCTTCGTGATCAGCGGGCCCATCTCCGAGCCCTCCTCATGGCCCGGACCGATCTTGATCTTCGGCAACCGCGCCTCGATGGCCGAGACCAGCGGATCGGCGACGTCGCCGACCGCCACGACCACGCTGATCGCCATGCAGCGCTCGCCGGCGGAGCCGTACGCGGCGGAGACGGCGGCATCGGCGGCCATCTCGATATCGGCGTCGGGCAGGACGACCATGTGGTTCTTGGCGCCACCCAGGGCCTGGACGCGCTTCCCGTTCTTCGTCCCGGTCTCGTAGATGTAGCGCGCGATCGGCGTGGATCCCACGAAGCTGATAGCGGAGATGTCGGGATGCTCGAGGATGGCGTCCACCGCCACCTTGTCGCCATGGATGACGTTGAAGACGCCGTCCGGCAGGCCAGCTTCCTTCCACAGCTCGGCCATGTAGACCGATGCGGACGGGTCCTTCTCCGATGGCTTGAGAATGAAGGTGTTGCCGCAGGCGATGGCGTTGGCGAACATCCACATGGGCACCATGGCCGGGAAGTTGAACGGCGTGATC
>JBBJNX010000136.1:0-6169 GCA_037721115.1 Candidatus Limnocylindria bacterium | reverse complement strand
TCCTCGAGGCGGCGCGCGCCAACCTGACCTCCGGCCGCGGCCGCGCACCGAGCGGGTTCCACGTCGAGAAGGGGATCGCGACCATGCCGGGCGTGGCGGACCTGTGCCGCACCGCCGTCGAGATGGCCGCCGAGGCCGACGCCCGCCTTCGGGAGCGGGTCACGACCGCTGCCGGACCTGCGATCGAGGCGGTGGACGCCTTCATCGAATGGATGCGCGACGAGCTGCTTCCCACCGCCAACGGCGACTTCCGACTCGGCCGCGACCTCTACGAGCGCAAGTTCACGCATCGGCTCAAGGCGACCGTCGCGCCGTCCGAGCTTGAATCACGCGCGGCCAGAGGGTACGACGAGGTCCGTACCGAGATGCTGCGCCTGGCGCGCGAGCTGTGGCCCGCCTGGATCGGCGATGAGCCGATGCCGGACGACCCCGACACGCTCACCCGGAGGGTCCTCGACGCGATTGCCACCGACCATCCGGGGGCGGACGACCTCCTCGAGTTCTGCCGCGCCGAGCACCAGAAGATCGAGGCGTTCATCCGCGAGCGCGATCTCATCGGCCTTGCCGACGACCCGCTTCAGATCATCTGGACTCCGCCCTTCCTGCGTGCATTCGGCGGTGCGATGCTGATCCCGCCCGGGCCGCTCGACCGCGGGCTCGACAGCTTCTTCGCCATCACCCCACCACCGGACGACTGGACCGATGAGCAGGTCGAATCGATGCTGCGCGAGAACAACGCCCGCAGCCTGCGCATCCTCACTATCCACGAGGCCACCCCTGGCCACTACCTCCAGTTGGCGTGGTCGAACCGATGCGACTCGCTGCCGCGGGCCGTGTTCGGCTCCGGCGTCTTCGCCGAGGGCTGGGCCGTCTACGTCACCCAGGTGATGATGGATGCCGGCTATGGAGCCGAGGACCCGGCGCTGCTGCTCGCGCATTGGAAGTACTTCCTGCGCGCGAGCACCAACACGCTCATGGACATCCGGATCCACACCGGCACCATGACCGAGGAGGAGGCCATGGCGATGATGGTCGACGGTGGCTTCCAGGAGCGTTCCGAGGCCTCCGAGAAGTGGAACCGCGCGCGGCTTTCCTCCACCCAGCTCTGCGAGTACTTCCTCGGCAGCGTCGAGATGACCGAGCTCGAGCGGGAGGCCCGCCGCCGAAACGGCGATTCGTTCGAATGGCGCCCGTTCCTGGAGTCGGTGGTCAGCCACGGCACGCCGCCGATGCCGATCATCCGCGACATCCTGTATGGCGAGGGATAACGCTTCCTCGATCAATCGAGGGGCAGAAGGTCAGGGAACCACCGGCGGCCATTCGACTCCGACGAGCTCGAGCAGGGAGGGGCCGTTGGGTGGTCGGGCAGCCAGCATGCTGCCGATGTTGACGTCACTGCGATTGACGAGCAGCGCAAGCGTCAGGTCATGCTCGGGCAGATGGACGAGCAGCGAGGTGTAGGTGTTCAGCAAACCGGTGTGCCCATAGCCCACGGCGCCGGGTAGGTGGAGGCGCTGAAGGCCCAGGCCGTAATCGTTACTGTTCAGCGCGGTCATGGCCGCGCGTGACCGGGTGCTGAGGATGTCGCCGCCGTACAGCGCATCCCCCCAGCGCGCCAGGTCGGCGGCGGATGCGGTCATCGAGCCGGAGGCCCAGAAGATCGTGGCCCACGCGGGCGCCAATGGCCCTCCGTCGTCAGTCGCCCCGGTCAGGAGCCGCGTATCGTCAAGCCCGAGCGGACCCAGGAACCGTTCATCGAGCTCGGTCGCTAGCGATGAGCCCGTGACGCGCTCGACGACGAGGCCGAGCAGAAAGTAGTTCGTATTGGCGTAGGCCCAACCCTGGCCCGGCCCGTACCAGGGGGCGTGGAGCGTCTCGAATACCTCGGCCGTGGTCCAGGCGTGCTCGGGATGCTCCTCGAGGCCCTTGCGAGTTCGGTCGTTGAACACGTCCGCGAGTCCGCTGGTGTGATCAAGCAGCTGACGAATGGTGATTTCGGCGCTGACGCTCGACATCCCTGGCAGGTGATCCCTGACGGCATCGTCCAGCTCGAGGCGCCCCTCCTCGACCAATTGCAGAACGGTCGCCGCCACGAAGGTCTTGGTGACGCTGCCGATGACGAGCGGATCGTCAGCGGCAAGGGAGGTCAACGCGTCGCGCTGCCGACCGTCCGCGCCGGTCCAGAGCAGCTCTCCGTCGCGCACGGCCGCGAACGTGATGCCATAGGCGCCGGCGGCCGTTCGGGCGGCTGCGATCGCTGCCTCGAACTGCTCGTCGTCTGTTCGCGACTGAAGCGCATCGGGTAGGGCGACGGGCGTCGGAGCGACGCTGTCAATGAAGTGAATCCGCCGTGGCCGCACGGTGACGCCGACCTGGTCGATCGGCACCGGACCTGCGCGGTGGGGCTCGCCGGCGTTCAGCGGAGCAAGCGTCAGGTCAGGAGAGAGGAAGACGAGAAGGGACAGGAGGATTGCAAAAATGGGCGCGCGCAAGCGTGGCAGGTCGCGGCTGCGCCGCTTCTCCCGCACACGGATCGCCCGGACCTGTCGCTTTGGTGGGTTCGTATCGTCCATCATCGCTCATCGGGGCCGCTTCACTCAACCCCGGCGCTCGGAACCTTCGACTTGTCTCGGTCCGCCATTTTTGTTAGCATAGCTAACGAATGACCATTCCCCGGCTCTTCCCCCGTGCTTCACGTCGCCCCGACCAGGCGGCGGCTTCGTCGAGCGGCTCGGGCGGAGGGTTCGGGCGTGGCTTCAGCGCCATGCGGCATCGCAATTATCGGCTCTACTGGTTCGGGCAGATCGGGAGCCTGGTGGGGGCGTGGATGCAATCGGTTGCCCAACCATGGCTCGTCCTGGAGCTTGGCGGATCGCCGCTCCAGCTTGGAGCCGTCCTGGCCCTGATGTTTGCGCCGTCGATGCTCTTCGCCCCGATCGGCGGCGTGCTCGCGGACCGAGTCGACAAGCGGCGCGTCCTCATGATCGTGAACGTCGTCGCCATGCTCGAGGCCGGCGTGCTCTTCGGTCTGGCCAGCAGCGGCCTGATCGAGATTTGGCACATCTACATCCTTGCTCTGGTGGCAGGCTTCGTGAACGCGGTCGAGATGCCGGTTCGCCAGGCGTTCGCGGCCGAACTCGTCCCAGCCGAGGACCTGACGAACGCGATTGCGCTCAACTCGACCAGCTTCAACCTGTCGCGCGTCATCGGTCCGGCCATCGCCGGGGTGACGATTGCCGTGTTCGGCGTTGCCATCAACTTCGGCATCAACGCGGTGAGCTACCTCTCGGTGCTGATCGGGCTGTGGATGATCGATGGCAGGGCACTGCGGCGCATCGAGCGACCCGACCAGTACCCGTCCATCCGCGCCAGCCTGGCCGAAGGCGTTCGGTACGCGGTCGCCACGCCCACCGTGCTGTGGCCCCTCGTCCTGCTCGGCGGGACGGCGATGTTCGCCATGAACTTCCAGACGCTCCTCCCGCTCTTCACTCGCAACACCCTCGGCCTCGATTCGGGCGGATACGGGGCGCTCTTTGCCGCGATGGGAGCCGGGTCGCTTGTCGGTTCGTTGATGCTCGCCTTCACCACAAGCCAGCGACCGATGCTGCGCCTCATCCTCGGCGGAGGGGCGCTGTTCCTGGCACTCGAGATCGCGCTCGGCTTCGTCAGCAGCCCGCTGGCGGCATTCCCGCTCGTGGCGGGCATCGGTCTTGCCTCGATGCTCATGGTGAACACCATCAACGTCACCATCCAGAACAGCGTGCCCGATGTCCTTCGCGGCCGCGTCATGTCGCTGTACGTCACCGTATTCGCCGGCACCGCGCCGCTTGGCGGCCTGCTGGCCGGCGCGCTCGCCGAGTCCTTCGGAGCGCCATTCGCCTTCAGCATCGGCGCGACCCTGGCCGTCGGTGTCCTGGCGCTGGTGGCATGGCAGTTGCGCTCTGTTCAGATGCCTCGCGGCACCATCTCGACAGGCGATCAGAAACCTGCCGAGCGTCCGCGCGCGATTGCCAGCCGGGCGGCATGACGGCCAGCCCCATGATCGTTAGCATGGGCAATCTCTCGGAGACCTGATCGTTGACTGAATCCGCTCCCGGCGCCCGCCCCGACCAGCCACGCCCGCTGCCGCTGCGCGCAGCACTCGGCGGCCTGAAGCGCGGCTTTGCGGCGCTGTCGGTGCGCAACTACCGGCTCTACTGGTGGGGCCAGGTCGTCAGCCTGATCGGGACGTGGATGCAGCAGGTGAGCCTGCCCTGGCTGATCCTGGCGCTCGGGGGCTCACCGATTCAGCTTGGCTTCGTGGCGGTGCTTCAGTTCGGGCCGGCGCTCTTCCTGGCGCCATTCGGCGGTGTTATCGCGGACCGGATCGACAAGCGCCACGCTCTGATCGCCTCGCAGGTCGCCGCCAGCTTCCAGGCATTCGTGCTGTTCGTCATCATCGCGACCGGGATCGTGGAGATCTGGATGGTAATGGCCATGGCTTTCGTGCTGGGCCTTGTCAATGCAGTTGATATGCCGATGCGTCAGGCGCTGGCCTCCGACCTCGTTCCGCGCCACCTGCTGCACAACGCGATCGCCCTGAACTCGATGGCCTTCAACTCGGCACGCGTGGTCGGCCCCGCACTGGCGGGCGTGATCATCGCCGTCGGCACCGGGGTCACCGGATCCACGATCGCGGGCGTGGCGGTCAATCTCGGCATCAACACGCTGACCTACGCCGGTGTGCTGACGGGGCTCCTGCGCATGAATCCACGCGAGATCAGGCGCATGGAGCGACCAGAGCAGCACCCGCCCGTGCTCGAGAGCCTGCGCGAAGGGTTCTGGTACGCGGTGCGCACGCCGCTCGTGCTGTGGTGTCTCGTCCTCCTTGGTGGTATTGCCGCATTCGGCTTTAACTTCCAGATCCTGCTGCCGCTCTTCGCCACCGGCATCCTGGACCTCGGCGCCGACGGCTATGGAGCGCTCTTCGCGGCCATGGGAATCGGCTCGCTCGCGGGATCCCTGACCCTGGCCATCATGCAGCGGCGACGGGCCATCCCGCTCATGCTCGGCGGTGGTGTCGTCTTCTCGGTCCTGCTGGTTGCGATCGCCGCGTCACGCAACCTTCTGCTGGCGGGGCCGCTGATTCTGGCGGCCGGCTACTTCAGCATGCTCATGATCAACACTATCAACGCGACGGTGCAGGCCAACGTCACCGATGCGCTGCGCGGCCGTGTGATGAGCTTCTACGTGACAGTCTTCGCCGGGTCGGCGCCATTGGGGGGCCTCTTCGCCGGTTTCGTGGCCGAGACGTGGGGCACGCCCGCGGCATTCATGACCGGAGCGGTCCTCTCGCTGGTCACCGTTGGCATCGTGGCGCTCGGCCTGCGCTGGGCAGGGCGCCGGGGATCGCTGGGTGTGACGATGCTGGATACCTCGTCGGATCGTCCCGACCGACACCGTCGCGCTGCGGAAGCGCGGCCCTCACCTGCGCGCTGAGCCTTGCGGAAGCAGGACCTGAAGCTCCTCCAGAGCGGCGGCCACACTGGCGCGCCGCTCCTCGGGAATCGGCTCCAACAGCTCATGGGCGGCCGCGAGCAGGTCCTGTCGCATGGCGCGAGCCTGGCGTCGGCCGTTCGTCGTCGGAGCCAGCAGGACGGTGCGCTTGTCGTTCGGGTCCGTTCGTCGCTCGACCAGGCCGGCGTCCGCCAGCGTTCCCGCCAGGCGGGTGACCACCGGGGCGGTGACCATCAGCCGTCGTGCCACCTCCGCCTGCGGCTGCGGCCCCAGCGTATCGATCATGCGCAGGACGTTGTACTGCTGATAGGTGAGATCTCCCCAGGTCTTGTGTCGACGAGCATGCGCCACGAGATGACGTATCACCGGTCCGACAGTGCCGATCAGGCTCGCCTCGAGGCTGGGTGGCTCGGGAGGCGGCGGATCGCTGATTCGCATCTTCGGGCTTCGCACGGTGGCGGCTCTGGGGGCCATGGACGTGGATCGTAACAGTCGGACGAGGCCGGCACTCGCCCTGGTCCTGCTCGCCGTCGCCCATGCCGCGATCCACGCGCAATCGGCACTGATGCCGCTGATCTACCCGATCGTGATCATCGAGTACGGACTCGATGCGCGCGACATCGGCACCTTCATCGCCATCACGACTGCGGTCGGCGGCTCGATGCAGCTGGCC
>JBBJNX010000135.1:0-6180 GCA_037721115.1 Candidatus Limnocylindria bacterium | reverse complement strand
CAACCACGATGCACCCCGCTTCTACGAGCAGCGCCCCGGCTATCGACGTCGAGGGGTGCTGATGACGAAACACATCAACCGCGACGCCCGATGGTAGGGGTCAGCGCACAGCCCGATCCATTGGCGGGCCGACTGGAACACGTCCGCTGGGTTGGGGGCGGCAGTGGAGCGGGGAAGTCGACCGTTGCGCGGCGGCTCGCTGAGGAGCATGACCTGCGCGTGTACCGCTCGGACGAAACGATCCAGGCGCACGTTGGTCGGTCCAACCCGGTTGACCACCCGCTGCTGCATGCCTTCCTGGCGATGGACATGGACGAGCGCTGGCTGAACCGCAGCCCACAGGTGATGCTCGAGTCATTCCACGCCTTCGAGGGCGAGGCGTTCGAGCTCATCGTCGACGACCTTCTTGCGCTGCCGATGGACACGCCGGTCCTGGCCGAAGGCTTCCGGCTGCTGCCTAGGCTGGTGGCGCCGCTGCTGGGCCGACTCGATCAGGCGGTCTGGCTAGTTCCGAGCCCGCAGTTCCGCCGAGCCGCCTTTGCGGCGCGTGGCTTCACCTGGGAGATACCTGGCAAGACCAGCGAGCCGGAGCGTGCCTTGCAGAACCTGCTTGAACGCGATCGGCTCTTCACCGATCAGGTGGCGGCCGAATCCGCGGGCCTGGGTCTGGCGGTAATTGAGGTGGACGTCGGCCTCAGCGTCGAGACGCTCACCGAGCTGGTTGGCGACGCGCTCGGCCTCAAACTCAGGCCGAGCCGCGCCGGCTGCAACGTTTAGGTCGCGAGGCGGCGTGAAGGCTGGCAGTCAGCGATCGCCAGCAGGCGAGACGGCCTGGTTCCTTCGACTATGTCTGCTCCTGCAAGCTGGGACAATGGTCCACCGCGGGCGTGAGGCGCTGTGCCCACTTCTCGGGATCGGTCCAGGCCTTCACCGGATCGTGGTACGACTCCCGGCCCCGGTCGCTCATTCTGACCAGGATACCCATCCCTCGGGCAGGTGACTGCTCGGCGTGCCGGTTGACGGCCGTGGCACTCTGGTGTGGTCGGTACCAGACCGGAGAACGCAGAGGCAAAGGAGAGCCCAATGGGAGCAGTCATGTCCATCCAGAAGGTGCTTGGAACCTGGCACGGAAGGTATGACGCTCCATGGGAACCCTCAACCTCGGCATCCTGGCGCATGTAGACGCCGGTAAGACTACCCTCACCGAACGTCTCCTCTATACCGCCGGCGCCATCGGCTTCGTCGGCAGCGTCGACCAGGGCACCACACAGACCGATACCCTCGCGCTCGAGCGCGAGCGCGGCATCACCATCCGCTCGGCGGTCGCCTCGTTCGCCATCGGTGACCTCGCCGTCAACCTGATCGACACGCCCGGCCACCCCGACTTCATCTCGGAGGTGGAGCGGGTGCTGAGCGTCCTCGACGGGGCGGTGCTGGTCGTGTCGGCCGTCGAAGGCGTGCAGCCCCAGACCCCGCTCCTCATGCGGGCGCTCCAACGGCTGCGCGTGCCAACCCTGATCTTCGTCAACAAGATCGATCGATCTGGCGCGAGCGACGATCGCACCCTCGACGCGATCGCCAGGCGCCTCACGCCGGCCGTCGTGCCGATGGGCGCTTCGCACCGGCTCGGAACCCGCGCCGCCGGCTTCACGCCGGCGACCGCCGATGACGCCGCTTTTCGCGCCTCCGTCACCGAGCTTCTGGCCGAGCGCGATGACGCCATTCTTGCGGCATACCTCGAGGACGACGGCGCCGTCTCGTATCGGCGGCTCTGGAAGCTGCTCGCGGAGCAGACCCGACAGGCGCAGGTGCATCCGCTCTTCTTCGGCTCAGCGATCACCAGCGCGGGCGTGGAGGCGCTGATGGCAGGCATCGCGGAGCTGCTGCCCGCAGCGATGGGAGACTCGGAGAGCGCAGTCTCGGGCCGGGTCTTCAAGATCGAGCGGACTGCGTCCGGCGAGCGAGTCGCCTACGTCCGCCTCTTCTCCGGCACGGTCCGCGTGCGTGACCGCGTACCCTACGGCCGCGGCGCCGAGGGACGGGTGACGGCGCTCAGCGTCTTCGCGCCGGGGGGCGCGGTGCGGCGCGGATCGGCGTCACCGGGCGAGATCGCGATGGTGTCTGGTCTCACGGAGGTTCGGGTCGGCAACGCCGTGGGCCAGGTTCCGGCCGCCGCCGCGGAGCACCACTTCCCGCTGCCGACGCTCGAGTCGGTCGTCGTGCCCCGCCGCGCCGTGGACAAAGGGCGGCTACGCGTCGCCCTGGCGGAGCTGGCCGAGCAGGACCCGTTCATCGGCGTGCGCCAGGACGATGCCCGCGGCGAAATGTCGGTCTCGCTCTACGGCGAGGTGCAGAAGGAGGTCATCAGCGCCACGCTCGCGCGCGACTACGGCGTCGAGGTGGACTTCCGGGAGACGACCACCATCCACATCGAGCGGCCGGTTGGCACTGGGGATGCGCTCGAGGTGCTCCGCGCGGCGACCCATTCGAACGTGACGGGCAAGAGTTCGCCGCATAGCACCAACCCGTTTCTCGCCACGCTCGGTCTGCGCATCGAGCCGGCGCCGATCGAATCCGGCGTCAACCTTCAGGTCGATGTCGACGTCCGGCTGGTGCCGCTCTACATCTACAAGACCGTCTCCGCTTTCACGGAGCAGATGGACGAGTACGTCCGGGAGGCGTTGGCCGAGGGCCCCTGCGGCTGGCAGGTAACCGACTGCACGGTGACGATCAGCGAGTGCGGCTACCGTGCCCCCGAGACCACGGCCGCCGACTTCCGCAGGCTCACGCCCCTGGTCCTGGCGCAGGCGCTGGAGCGCGCTGGCACTCAGGTGTGCGAGCCGATGGCCGACGCCCGCATCGAGCTGCCCGCCGATGCCGTCAGCCGGATTCTGCCGCTCCTCGGGCGGCTCGGCGCTCGCGCCCGGACGCCGGTGTCCAGAGGCGATCTCTCGATCGTCGAGGCGCTCCTCGCCGTCCGCCTCGTCCCCGATCTGCAACGAGTGTTGCCTGCCCTCACCGGCGGCGAGGGCATCCTGGAATCGCGCCTCGTCGGCTACCAGCTGGTCGCTGGAGCGCCGCCGACTCGCCGCCGCACGACGCCCGACCCGCTCAACCGCGAGGAGTACGTCATGCATCTCGCCCGACGCGTTTGAGCGCGGCCACGAGGTGCGATCTGGCAGGATGGGGGCATGGCACTCGAGCCGCTCAAGGCGCTGCTGGTCGACGTCGGCGGAACACTGGTGGACGACGCCACATGGCTGAAGCGGGACCGATATGAAGCGCTGATGATCTCCCGCCTGCGGGATGCCTTTGGCACCGATCTCCCGTGGTTCGCGCTGCTCGCGAACTATCGCTGGACCGAGGCCGATGCACCCGGCTGGGAGCAACGCATCGCGGAGCTCGTGACGGCCACGCTGGCCGAGCACGGCGTCGAGGCATCGGCCGAGGAGGTCGAGCGCATCTGTCGCGCCTGCGCCGCGCCGCTCAGCCAGGTGGTCGAGCTGGCTGACGGCGCACGCGAGGCGATGCGCGCCATCCGCGCCCGCGGCGTGCGCATGGTCATCTGCTCCAACACCCTGTGGCGCAATGACGCCGACAGCCGCCGAGACTGGGAGGAGCTCGGCTTCGGCGATTGCTTCGACGCCTACGTGACCTCGCACGAGACCGGCTTCGGCAAGCCGCATCCGGCCATCTTCGAGCGCGCGCTGGCGGCGGTCGGAGCCACCGCCTCGCAGGCGGCCATCATCGGCGATCGGCCGGAACGAGACATCGCGGGCGCCCGAGCGGTGGGCATGCGCGTGATCTGGATGCGCCCGCCGGACTTCATCGGTCCATCCGAGCCTGAGCCCGACGCCGAAGTGAGCCGATGGGCCGAGGTCCCGCCCATCATCGAAGCCTGGCTGGACGCGGGTCGCACGGCGTGACCTCTGCGCGCGTTATCATCCGTCGAGCGACGCCGGACGACGCAGACGATATCGCCGAGGTGCACGCCCGCTCCTGGCAGGTGGCCTACCGCGGCCTGCTGCCCGATGAGGTGATCGAGCAGATGGTCGCCGGCCGACAGGCGCGTGCCGAGCGCTTCCGTACGTTGCTGAGTGACGAGGAGAGCCCTCAGCGCGTGTGGGTGGCTCTCGATGGCGTGAGCATCGTCGGCATGGCGGTCATCGGCCCGAGCCGCGATCCGGAGGCGGGTCCGACCACCGGCGAGCTGGAGGCGATCTACCTCGCTCCGGAGGCGATGGGCCGCGGCATCGGACGCGCGCTGCTCGATCAGGCTTTCGTGGATCTGGGCCAGCGCGAATTCACGGATGCCATGCTCTGGGTGTTGCGCGAGAACCGGCGGGCGCGAGACTTCTATGGGGCGGCTGGGTGGGAATCCGATGGTGCCACCAAGGAGGAAGAGCGCCCGGGCGGGACACTCCACGAGGTCCGCTACACCGCCGGTCGCTCCGCGTTGACGGGGGATAGTCCATTTCAGCGTCTTGAGTCGACTCTAGACTGAGCCCGGATGAGTGAGCGCGCCTTCAGCGAAGTCAGACGCAGGGTCGTCGGAGCGTATCGGCAGGCCGACTATGATGGCGCCCTGCGGGTCGCGGAGGAAGCGGCCATCGGATTCCCCGACCGCGCTGACAAGACGACGTACTGGGTCGCCTGCCTGCACGCCCTCCTGGGCGACCGCGAGCGCGCCCTTCGCATCCTCGAGGATGGCTTCGCACAAGGCCTGTGGTGGGCACCGGAGTTGCTCGATGCCGACCCGGATCTGGCCGATCTGCGCTCTGACGATCGCTTCCGCGCCATCGTGAGCGGCAGTGAGCGTACCCGCGCCTCCGTGGCGGCGCGCCTGCCCACTGACCCGTTGATGCGCCCGGCGGTCGAGCCTCCAGCCGATTCGGTCGTGGTTCTGCTCCACGGCCGCGGCGAGCTCGCGGAGGACATCGGCGATCAATGGGCCGCGGCGCGCCGTGCGTTCATCGTGGTGCCGCGCTCCACGCAGCCGTTTAGCATGAGCGCCGTGTGCTGGGACGATTCGCACCGTGCCGAGGCCGACATACAGCGCGCCGTGGAGGTTGCCTCGAGCCAGGAGAACCTCGCCGGGCTCCCCCTGCTGACCGCCGGCTACTCGCAGGGCGCGGCAATGGCGATCGTCCTGGCCGCCCGGCGGCGGCTGCCGGGCATCGTCGGCTTCATCGGTGGTACTCCCAGCGCAGGCTGGGCACCGGATCTCCTGGACCCAGGCGAGCTTCACGGGAAAGGAATCCGCGGCCATCTCATCGCCGGTTCGCTGGACCCGCGGCGCGATGACTGCCAGCGGCTTGCGCGGCAGCTCCGTGAGAACGGCGCGGAGGTGCGGCTCGACGTGGTCGACGGTCTGGATCACGAGTATCCAGCGGACTTCGATGATCGGCTGCCGGAGGCGATGACTTGGGTGCTGCAGGGCGGGAACTGACGGTGGACGATCGCTTCGCCGGCAGGGCCAATGGCTTCGACGAGCATTACACCGAGCCGCGCGGCCGCGTGCGCCTCGACCTCGTGCTCGAACGGCTGAACGGCGTGCTGCCACCTCCACCGGCACGGATCCTCGACGCGGGCGGCGGCACCGGTGCCTTCGCCATCCCGCTGGCCCGCGTCGGCTACAACGTCACCGTCGTCAATCAGTCGGCCGACTGGCTGGAGCACGCACGCTCCAAGGCCGATGCCGCCGGTGTCGAGCTCGCCCTCGTCAACATCGGTCTGGAGTCATTGACCGATGCCGGTCTCGAACCGTTCGACGCCATCCTGTGCCACGCCGTGCTGATGTACGTCGAGGACCCTGCGGTCATGCTGCTCACGCTGCGATCCGTGGCGGCCCCGGGCGCTGTCATCTCGTTGCTCGAGAAGAACCGGGACGGCATTGCCCTGCGGCCCGGTCTGCAGGGCGACTACGCCGAGGCACACCGCCTACTGACCGAACGTGACTCCGTCGGCAGGCTGGGCGTCGAGAACCGCGCCTATGCCGTCAGCGAGTGGCTGGCCATGCTGCATGACGCAGGCTGGGTTTCCGATGACTGGGTCGGGATCCGGCTCTTCTCGGACCACGCACGCGATGACCTCACGGCCGAGGAGTACGCCTCCCTCCTCGACCTGGAGCGCGCCGCTGGCGCGATCGATCCCTACCGTCAGATCTCGCGCTTGGTGCAC
>JBBJNX010000134.1:0-6190 GCA_037721115.1 Candidatus Limnocylindria bacterium | reverse complement strand
CTCGTCTGGAATCGCGGCTGACGCGGTGCCAGCATCGTCGGTCTCCCGAGGGGACGTCAAGACGGGGAGGCGGATCCGCATCGTCGTCCCTCCACCCGGCCGGTCGTGGGCCGCGATGGTCCCGCCGTGGCCCTCGACATTGGCACGCGCGATGGCCAGTCCCAAGCCCGCCCCGCTGGCGCGATGAGAAGGTTGGCCATCCCCTCGAAAGAAGCGCTCGAAGATCCTGGCGCGCTCTTGCTCCGGGATGCCGGGTCCGCGGTCGCTGACCTCGATCAACAGCGTATCGTCCTCGATCCGTGCGCGGAGCTCCACAGACTCGCCGGGTGGGCTGTAGTTCGCGGCGTTGTCGACCACGATGAGTACCGCCTGTTCGACCCTGGTCGCGTCTGCTCGAAGGGTTCCGGCGACTTCGATGGCGGTGACGAGCTCTACCGGGCGCTCCCGAATCAGCATCTCAGCCCGACCAGCGACGTCCTCGAGCAGCTCGCTGGCCTCAATGTTCTGTAGGTCGAGCGGGACGGTTGTGGCATCCGAGCGGGTAAGGAACAGGAGGTCGTTCACCACCCGCGACATGCGCTGCGACTCGGCGACGATCTTGCGAAGGATCTTGGTGCGCTCTCGTTCGTCCTCGACGACCAGCCCCAGCTCCGCATTGCCACGCAGCACGGTGAGGGGTGTGCGCAGCTCGTGCGATGCCTCGGCGATGAAGTCGGTCTTGGCGCGTGACACGTTCTGCTGAGCAGTGACCAGCCGGCGCGATGTCTGGATCATGCGGAGGACAGCGAATCCCAACGCTCCGCCGACCATGGTGAGGCCGGTGATGACCACGACCAGTATCCAGTTCCCGGTGCTGGCCGCATCGTCGATTGCCCTGAAGGCCTCAGTGGCCCGTGTCTCGCCCTCCCTGTCGAGAGCCTCGGCCAAGCTCTCGAGCGTATTGAGCTGCGCCAAGCCTGTGTCGCTCGCCATCTCAAAGGCCGTGCGGTCATCCGGATCGTAGGCGGCGACTGCTGGCTTAAAGTCGAGGTAATACGCGTCTGCCAGCGCTCGCAGCTCGTCGGTCGTCGGGAGGCCGACGGGGTCGACGCCGGTTGCGATGAGGGCTTCGAGCTCGTCGATCTCGGCCAGTGCGGCGCGGTAGCGCTCTTCCCATGCTTCCACCCTCGCGCCCAGCGGTTCACCGAAGATCAGGTTGCGGTGGAAGTGGCGCAGATCCAAGATCGCAACTCGCAGGTCGTCAGCGTTATCCTCGAGCTCAACGTCGAAGGCGATCGCCCGCTCCACGACGTTCTGCACGGTCCTGTTAATGGAGATTCCAACCACTCCGACAGCGGCGACAGCAATCAGCAAGGCGCCGACGGTGATGACGCCGAGCCGCCATGGGACGTCCTCAGCGGAGGCGTCTGTCGTCAACCGCCGCCCTTCTCCCGACCTACGTGGGATCAGCTGCCCTTCCTCGCGTCCATGGTGACCTCGTCCAGGCACCCCAGCAATTCGAAGTACGCGAACGGCTTGATGAGAAATGCCTCGGCGCCCGCCGCCAGGCCGCGCTCTCGAACTCGATCGTCGTCGTGCGCGGTGAGGAGGATCACAGGGGTGCGGTCACCCGCCGCGCGTCGCTCCGCCAGCAGCTCGATGCCGTCCATCCCCGGCAGCATCACGTCGAGCACGATGACGTCGAACGGCTCGCTCATCCACGCCGCGAGACCGGCCGATCCATCGCTGGCCACCGTGGCGTCCATGCCATGCAACGTGAGGCCCCGCTTGAGGAGATCGGCGATCTCTCCGTCATCCTCGACGATCAACGCGCGCCGTTCAGTCGTCATCGTCGCCATCGCCTTCAGCGGCTATCCGCTCGCCAGCCGTCCGGGTGTAGCGGATCTTCACGAGCGCAGTGTCGTTGAGGAAGTTGAGTCGCCCGACCTGCGCGCTCTTGATATCAAGGCCCGTTCGGGCCCGGAGGTCTGCGATGAGCGTCTCGTTGGCGTCGGGCCGGACGTTCTGGATCTTTTCGTACACCAAGTACTCCTGGCCCATCTGGGCCGGCAGCCACATGCGGTCGAGCAGCCAGATCGTGCCGATAATTGCCGCGTCCACGAAGAGGACTTCTGACCAGCTGAAGCCCAGTTGGCTCAAGCCGTTGACGATCGCCACGGTCACGATCGCAAAGAGATAGCTCATCTCCTTGACCGGGAGAGTCACCGACCGGTAGCGGATGATGGTGAATAGGGCGAACAGCCCGAAGGCGAATCCTACCCCGATGTCAATGCCCACCATCAGGTAGCTGACGAAGAAGACAAGGACGTTCAGGACATAGAAGGTGAATGCGAAGTTGCCGTCCGGCTTCGCCCGGAAGTAGATCAGATGGACGATGATCACGACGACTACGAGGTCGAGGGCAAACCGGGCGACCAACGATAGGAGGGCCGCCTGGTCAAAGAGGGCCGTCTCAAGAACCATGTGATCTCCTTACCGCTGGCATCGTCGATCCGACGCTGACGAGTCGTTGCATCAGGCGCTTGAAATTGTTCCGCTTGGCGTGCGGGATCGTCCAGGCAACTCCGAGGCAGTACTTGCTCAGGCTCGAGGACGGGACCCCCAAGTCCGTGAGGACGCGCGCCACCGGCGACTCGCCACGGCTGGCCTGCTTGAGCTCGACCACGGCCAGATCCCGCAGGTCGGCATGGCCGGTGGCCGACACGAACCCGAGCCCAAGGTCGATGGTGACGCGCTCCGCGTAATCCGTGCGCGCGAGAGTCAGGCGCGCGAACGCGTTCCGGAGGGTTGGCACAACGCTGAGGGGCTCGAGGCCGCTGTCGGGCGGAACGAGCTGTGCGCCGATCGGTCCGAGCTCGGTCTCGATGGACGACACCGCTACGCGGTTCTTGACGGTCCGACCGGTGTTCGTCTTGTGCTTGATCTCCGCGAAGGTGAGGTTCGACTCGACGTACTGGCGGAACCGCACCTTCAGCCGCGTCTTCTGCTTGTTGTGATGCTGGCGGTAGAACGTCAGGTCGGGCGTGTCGAAGTAGAGGGAGTCATAGCTCGCGATGCGCGTGCCGGCAGTCTCAAGGATGAAGTAATCATCGCGCAGACCCGCCAGCAGCTCGGGAACAAGCGAGCGATGGAGGAACCACTTCGTGTCGATCCGATCGAGGAGGCGAACCTGGCTGAGCTCATCCAGCCTGATCGATCGAAATTTCCCGGCTGCCGCCAGCTCCTCCGGGCTGGCCTGCGGCGGCGCACCTCGCAACGCAAGAGGAGAGCCCCCGGCCGGTGGCGAGGCTGGCCGAAGAGGATCCGGGGCGCGGGGCGCCATGCCCGCTCGATCTGCCGTGCCGGCGGCGGTGGGGGCGATGTGCGCGCGCTCGCCATCATGCATGGCGCGGACCCCGCGCAGCCCTAGCAAGGCCCTTTGGAGCGGCGTGTGAAGATCGCTCATCATCGAAAGCCGCCTCAGCCTGTCGTGTCACGGTGGGAGTCATGAGGTGGACCTGTGTACCCTAAGAAGCCCTTCGCGCTAAGGCTCTGTTGGGCAGATGAGATGACGGTTAGAGAGCGGTGAGGGGTTTCTCACGGTGGGTGAGGACGCAGCTCAATGTCGATGCCGGCGTCTGCAGGGCGAAAGGCGGCGGCTCAACCGAGGTCCGCGGCCGGACCTTCGACCTCCTCGCCAGGCGCGCGCGAAAGGCTTGGGTGCTGTGCCTGCTGCTCGACGGCGAGCGGCAGGCGGATCGTCATCACGGTGCCGGCGCCGTGCCGGCTCGTGCCGCCGATCTCGCCCCTGTGGGACTTCACAATGACGCTGGCGATGGATAGGCCCAAGCCGGCCCCGGTTGCGCGCCGAGTTGCCATGTCCGGCTCGGCGCGATAGAAGCGCTCGAAAATCAGCGCAAGGTCGGATTCCCTAATGCCTGACCCTTGGTCGGCCACGTCGATGACCAGGACGTCGGCGTCAGCCCGTGCTCTAAGCTCGATGATGCCTCTTGGCGACCCATACTTGGCAGCGTTGTCGATAAGGATCAGGATCGCCCGCTCCATGAGGGCGGCATCAGCGCAAATCATACCGGTTACGTTGAGACGCGGCCGCAACCGCGCACCCCGTTCCCGGGCCAGGTCGGCCGCACGGTCCGCGACGGACCGGAGCAGCTCGGCCGCGTCAAGCCTCTGGAGGTCGAATCGAACGTCGCCGGTGTCCGACCGCGCAAGGAATAGCAGGTCATCGAGTAGCTGCGACATTCGTACCGCTCCCGCGAGAATCCGTCTAAGGGCATCGCGGGTGCTGTCCGCGTGCTCACAGCCCGATTCGAGTACCAGGCCGATCTCGGCGGTACCGCGCACCACCGTCAGCGGGATGCGCAGCTCGTGACTGGCGGCCGTCAGGAAATCCATCTTGGCTCGCAACGCCGCCTGCTCTCCAGCCGCTGCCTGCTTGGCCATCAACCGATACTACTCTCGATGATGCCCTGTTGGGCCGCCGCCAATGCCAGGCCCCCGTCCCAGACTCCGAGCGCCAGAGGCTGGCGCAGCGGCCGGTTGAAAGGCGAGCGACTGGTCTGGCTGGACCGACCGCGTCAAACAACCAACGCTCCAAGGCCCATGACCACTGCCCTTTCGTTCCGAGCTCGGCCGGCTGCCACTCACCACGGGGCCTCGTAATATACTCGGGCGCATGCGAGTGTTGACCGTCGAGGACGACCCCGAGGTACTGCGGCTCCTCGAGCGGGGCTTGACTGCGGCCGGATATCGGGTGACAACCGCTAACAACGGTCATGATGCGGTCGAGCTCGCGCAGGACGAGGGCGTCGACGTGGTGCTGCTCGACATCGCCCTGCCTGGGCTCGACGGCCACGAGGTCCTGGGACGCATCCGGGCACGACGCCGTGGCCTGCCGGTCCTGATGCTCACCGCACGCGATGACCTCCCGTACAAGATCCGCGCATTGGACGGCGGGGCCGACGACTACCTGACCAAGCCCTTCGCTTTCGAGGAGCTGCTCGCTCGGATCCGCGCCCTCACCCGCCGGAACGATCAGCCCAGCGGTGCCGTGCTGGAGGCTGGTACCCTGCGTTTGGACCTCCTCGCCCGACAGACTTGGCGCGGGGAGGTGCTGATCGAGCTCTCGAACCGCGAGTTCGCCTTACTCGAGTACTTCATACGTCATCCAAACCAGGTCCTTTCACGCAGCCAGATCATGTTCGCCGTCTGGGAGGATGACTACGAACCAGCATCGAACGTGATTGACGTCTATGTGCTGTACCTCAGACGCAAGCTCTGGCCGGCCGGTGAGCCGTCGCCCATCGTTACAGCGCGCGGAGCCGGCTACCGTTTCGACCCGAAACTGACCTGACCGCGCTTCCCACATTGGGTCGATTGAGCACGTTCGAGTCTCTCGTCGCCGCCGCAGAGCGGGCGGGGCCCAACCGCGAATCGCATGGGATCGCAAGCCGTGTGCGATCGGGTGAATGCCGGGGAGACGGGTGTGGTAGCTGACCTTCATCCCATTCGCTCGCTAATGAGGACCGATTGAGCACGACCACCCGTCTCAACAGCCGTGAGGAGGGCCGACCGCGACGTTGCGCGTTACGCGGCGACCGATGTGAGTCACCAGCATTGTGTCTCCAATCGGGCCTTGGTATCCACCTGTGGCAACTTACCAGATATGGAAACAGCATGAGACCGATTTGAACCGAAATCCGGCAGGTTTCCGCGGCGGTGAAACAGGCCGATTTTGGAAACGAGAACAGCAGGGGACTCCGAATACGCACGGAATCTCCTGCTGTCGGAATAGGCCATTTCGGGGGCCGAAACTGCGCCGCTATTGTGCTGTTAGAGGGCCCTCGGTACAGCAGGAGATTCGGGCCTTTTTGGACCGTTTCCCACGCTCATAGCACAGCGGATAGGGTGGGTGGACTTAAAAGTCAGGTGCTCATCCGATGAATCAAGCGGTTAACAGCCGCCGGACATCTCGCCAGATTGATGCTCAGAAGCGACAGTCTAGCGCCGAGTGAGAGTCACGCTGAGAGTCACGCACAGCCTGCCTGGTACCGCATACCGGATTCGCGACACGCGTACGGCGTCCGGCGGAAATTTGCGCGACCGCGCGGACTCGCGCGACGCGTCCGCGCGTACCCCTGAAGTCCAAGGGGTCAGCTCAGGGGTCATCCCACGGCTCGTCCTGTGCCGA
>JBBJNX010000133.1:0-6256 GCA_037721115.1 Candidatus Limnocylindria bacterium | reverse complement strand
CGGCGTCACTCACGACGAACCCGTTCGTGCTCGTCCTGCTGGTCGCCACGGCGGCGCTGACCGTGCTCGCGCGCCGTGGCGACCAGCCCTGGAGCCGTTCGTTCCGGATCTACCTCTGGCTCGGCCTGCTCATCGTGGTCATCCGCCTGGTCTTCCGGGTCCTGGTGGGTGGCGGCTACCCCGGCACGGTCGTGCTCGACCTGCCGGCGTGGTCGCTGCCGCTGCCCGACGGGGTCCTCGGCATCACGCTGTTGGGCCCGGTCACCCTCGAGTCCCTCCTCGGAGGCCTGTACGACGGGATGCGGCTGGCGGCCATCGTGATCTGCGTCGGCGCGGCCAACGCCCTGGCCAACCCCAAGCGGCTGCTGCGTTCGGTGCCCCCGGCGCTCTACGAGGTCGGCACGGCGCTGGTCGTGGCGGTCAGCGTGCTGCCCCAGCTCGCCGACAGCGTCCGCCGGGTCCGAGCCGCGCAGCAGCTGCGCCCGGGCGACCCCGACAGCCGAGGTCGGGTGCGCGGCCTGCGCCGCATCGTGGTGCCGGTGCTCGAGGACGCCTTCGAGCGCTCGTTGGCCCTGGCCGCGGGCATGGACACCCGCGGCTACGGTCGCGCCGGCACGGCCACGCGCGCCCAGCGGCGTACGACCGGCGCCCTGATGCTCGCCGGTCTGCTCGGCGTCTGCGTGGGCACCTACGCGCTGCTCGACCAGACCGGGGCCGTCGCCGGCCCGGTGGGCCAGGGCCTCCTGCTCGGCGGGGTGGCGCTGGCGGCCGCGGGCCTGGTCAGCGCGGGGCGGCGCGTGGAGCGCACCCGCTACCGGCCCGACCGCTGGCGGTGGCCCGAGATCGTCGTGGCGCTGAGCGGTGTCGCGGTCGCGTGCTGCGGGTACGTGCTCGCCAACGGCCTCGCGTACGGCGAGGAGACGATGGTCCTGGGGCAGGCCGTCCGCGAGCACGTCCTGGTCGAGCCGCAGCTGGTCGTGGAAGAGCTGGTGGCATCCTCCTCCGTTCGCCTTGGCCCGGTACATCGCGGCGTCCGCGTCGCGCAGGAGGGCGTCGGGATCGTCGTGGTTGCCCTGGGCGACGACGATACCGATGCTGCCCGACATGACCACGCGTCGGCCTCGCACGTCGAGGGGCTCCGCGATCGCGTCCGCGATCCGCCCCGCCATTTCGTCGCCGGCGCCGGGGGACGCGTCCTCGTAGAGCACCGCGAACTCGTCGCCCCCAAAGCGCGCGACGGTGTCGGTCTCGGGCAGCGCGCCGCGGATTCGCTCGGAGATCACGGTCAGGACCTCGTCGCCGGCGGCATGGCCGTGGGTGTCGTTGACCAGCTTGAACCGGTCGAGGTCGATGAACAGGACGCTCACCGTGCTTTGATGACGCTCTCGGCGGGCGAGCGCCTGTTCCAGACGATCCCGGAACAGGACGCGGTTGGGAAGCGACGTCAGCGCGTCGTGAAGCGCCTGATGCGCGAGCTGCTCCTCGAACTGCTTGCGCCCCGTGACGTCCTGGATCTGACTGATGAACATGGAAGGCACGCCGTCCTCCCCGCGGATCAGCGAGCTGGTCTCCAGGATGGGAATAGCGTTCCCATCGGCGTGGACGTAGCGCTTCTCGTTCTCGGAGAGGAGGAGGTTGCCCGACACCAGCGCATCCGCGACGGCCTCGGTGCCCGCGTGGTCGTCCGGATGGGTGATGTCGGCGAACGTCTTCTGGAGGAGCTCCGGCTCGGTGAAGCCCGTCATTTCGCACAGCGCGGGATTGACCCGGATGAACCGGCCGTGAGCCTGGGTCGCGTCGACCAGCGCCATGCCGATCGGGGCGTTGGCGAACGCGTCACGGAAGCGCTCCTCGCTGGCCTGGGCGACCTCGAGAGCCTGCCGGGCCTCGTCCCGGCCGTCCTCGTTCAGGCGCCACGAGACGATGCTCCCGATGCTCAATGCCGAGATGAACCCGGCGTGGATCGCCGCGAACTTCCACGGCTGCTCCCTGCCCCCCGGGTGGTTGAAGACCTCCTCGGCCACTAGCGCGCTGCCGAGGCCGTGATGCAGCAGCACGAAGGCGATGGCCAGCAGGAACGCCAACCAGTCCTCGTAGAGGACCAGCAGCGTCACGATCACGAAGAAGTGGAAGTGCGCCTCGATGTAGCCGCCAGAGAGGTGGGTGACGACCGCCGAGCAGCTCAGCAGCCCCAGGGCGACCACTGAGGCGGCCAGCCGGCGACGGTGGGTAGGGAGGAGCCAGGCGAGGATCGCGAAGGATCCGATGACGCTGCCCTCTACCGCGGAGTGCCCGAGGCTGTTGCCTTGCAGGATCGCAAAGGCGAAGACTGCCGGGACATGGGCCCACAGCAGCCGGCTCAGCCAAACATGGCGGCGCAGCCACATCGCGTCGGGCAGCGTGTTGCCCGTCGGCAGCGCCATGCGAAAGCGGGCGAAGACCGAGGACGGCGTCCAGAGGTCAGGGGGTCCACACCCTGTTCGTCGGCGCACCGGCGCACGAAATCAATGCCACAGATGCGGTAATCGGGCGAGTTACGTCAGCTGACGTAGGGATGCGGGGGCGTGTCGGACCCGATCTCCTGCGAGCGCAACGCCGCCGCTATCGCGCTGCCCCGGGTATGGGTGCCGAGCTTGACCATCGCGTTCTGCACATGGGTGCGCACCGTGGCCGGCGACAGCACGAGCCGCGCGGCGATGTCGTCGCCGCTGAGCCCGTCGGCAAGCAGCGTGAGCATCTCGGCCTCGCGCGGCGACAGCACCGTCACGAGGTCCGTCACGTCCTGCGCAGTGCCGATGATGCTGCGTGGCTCGTCCGGACCGGCGCTCCGCGCAGAGACATGGCTGCGGATGAAGCGCTCAGCGCCATCGTCGGCCCTGGTAATGCGATAGCGCACGTCGACTGTCGTGCCATCTGCGGCGATCCGCACGATCGCGTCGTCGAGGATATGGCGGTCCTCCGGGTGCATTAGCTCCTGAAACGCGCGTCGCGTCGTCATGGCCTGGCCGGGGTCGACGCCGTAGAGATCGCGGTACTCGTCGGACCACTCCATGCGGCCGGAGTCGAGGTCGAGCACCCAGTTGCCGACGCCGGCCAGGCGAAGGGCTTCGAGGCGTCGCGCATCCGGACCGTCGACCGATAGCCCGTGGTCGTCGCCGTCACCGCCGGGATCGGATCGCGCTAGTGCGCGCTGGCTGGTGGCGCTCAGTGCGCTGTGGCGCGTGATCCAGGCGGGCACCTGCTCGGCGGGCATCGGTCTGGCGATGAGATAGCCCTGTGCGATGTCGCAGTCGAGGTCGCGCATCGTGTGCAGGGTGTGTTCTTCTTCGATGCCTTCGGCGACGACTCGGAGGTCGAAGGCGTGCGCGGCTTCGATGATGAGCTTGATGAGGTTCGACTGGCGGGGATCGGGGGAGGTGGTGAAGGTCCGGTCGATCTTCAGGACGTCGGCGGGCATGTCGGCAAGCTCGGCGATGGAGGTGTAGCCGGTGCCGAAGTCGTCGATGGCCACGCTCACACCGAGGCTGCGCACGCGCACGAGCTCCGCTCGGACCGCCGTGCTGTCCTGGAGGGCGGTCTCGGTGAGTTCAAGTTCGAGTTGGACGGGGACGATGCCGCTCGTGGCGAGCGCAGCTTGTACATCGGTTACGAGCTGCGGCATGACGGCGTGCCGGGCAGAGACGTTGACCGCTACGCGCAGGGAACTGCTTAAGTCGAGTCCTTGGGCCGACCAGGCGGCCAGTTGGCAGGCTGCTGTTTGCAGTGCCCAGCGGCCAAGGTCGCAGATGAGAGTCGTGGTCTCGGCGATCGGGATGAACGCGTGAGGGGCGAGGAGGCCGTGTCCGGGACGATTCCAACGCATCAGTGCCTCAAACCCCACGAGGTGTCCGTCGTCGAGGTTGATGAGAGGCTGGTAGTGAAGCTCAAACTCGCTTTGCTTCAGTCCTTCGGTGATCGCTGCTTGGAGCGTGTCGCGGGCCGCGAGAGACTCCTCGTAGGCGATCACGCGGTTCTTCCCAGCCGTCTTTGCCGCGTACAGAGCCTCATCGGCGCGGCCGAGCAGAACGGGAGGCTTCATCCGCTCGCGATCGGGATGCCAGCTAGCGGTGCCAACCGACACGCTCAGATTCCAACCGAGAGCCTGCCGGATGGTGATCCCGCGGACCGCCTCGGCCAGTTGCTGGCCCACGACGAGCGCGCCGTCGGTATCGGTGTTGGGCAGGACGATCGCGAACTCTTCGCCGCCGTAGCGAGCCAGGAGATCTCCCTCGCGGTGAAGCGTGGCGGCCATGGCACGCGCGACGGCGATCAGCGCCTGATCTCCCACGAGATGACCAAACGTGTCGTTGAACCGCTTAAACCCATCGATGTCGACCATGATGAGCGTCAGCGGCTCGCGAGCCCGGGTGCAGCGACGCCACTCGCCGCGCAGCGCTTGATCAAACGCTCGGCGGTTGGGGATGCCGGTGAGCGCATCGCTGGCGCTCATGCGCAAGAGCTGCTCTTCCATCGCCTTCTCGGTCGTGACGTCGAGCAGCAGCCCGACCGCTCGCCGGGTCTGGCCGTCCGAATCTGCGTTCAGGATTCTGCCGCGCATCGACAGGTAGCGCACCTCCGCGTCCTGACCGACTCGCACGCCGACCTCAGTCGCGCCCTCTTCGATGAGACGACGCAACGCGCCGACCATGACGTGGCGGTCCTCAGGATGGACGACCTCGGCCAGCTCCGCGGGGTTGGTGGGGATTGCCTCGAGGCTGACGCCCAGGATTTGCGCGGCCTGGGCCTCCCAAGTGAAGCGGTCCTCTCGCAGGTCAAGATCCCACATGGTGGCGGTCGCCTGCCCGATGGCCAGGTCCAAGCGGGTACGCAGATCCCGTCGGTCGGCCAGCAGCTTGACGAGATCGGCGGCGTCGGTGCCTGCGGCTCGCCACAGGTCAGAGCCAGCCATCCGCCGCGCGACCCATTGCACGTAGATAACGTGCCCGTCGCTTTGGATAAAACGAGACTCGAGAATCGCTTGCCGGGCGTCGCTGCTCAGGGCACCGAGCTCGCGAGAAAGCGCAGGCCGATCCTCGGGCGCCACGAGATCAGGCAGAGCGCGGCCGTTGATCTCACCGCCGGTCACGCCGAGTAGGCCGGCAAACGCATCGGTGACCTCGTAGAGCTCTCCGTCGGGGCAGGCGAACGAGAAGAGGTCTAGCTCGCCGGCGGCGGGGCCAGTTTGCGACGACGCCGTGCTCTCCGCGGAGGAAGCCAGCACTTACCTCACCCGGTTCTTGGCGTACAGAGTGAGCAGTTTCTGCGCCACCGCACCGTTGGTGATCAGGTCCGGGTTGACCAGGGGATACTCGATCTCGGGCGTGAATCCGGCGAGATCCTCCGCGAGCTCCTCATCATCAACGTGCTCAAAGCCCATCGTCCAATCCGGAAACAGACGCTCAGACACATCGACGGTTAGCAACTGCCGCAGGTTGGCGTGCCGATCATCGGCCATGATCCGCCCGTACGTCTCCTCCAGAGCCGCCTGGTCGCCCTCCAGCATCTGCAAGAAGCTCTGGCTGCAGTACAACAGCATTCCCGTCAATCCAGAACCCATGTTCCTCACGCGCGCGAGTTCCAGCAGCGCGACCAGCTCGTCAGGACTGAAATCGGTAGCGGCTTGGCTGCAATAGATCATTCGCTTCATGACAGACCCTCCGGTTAGGACGACTGAACACCAACACGGCTGGGCACCATCCGCCGACAACCCACTGGGACTCCATCGACCACACGACGACAATGCTGAAGTCCTCGCCCATCAGGGCTCATCACCGGCGCATCCGTGATGGGCGCCGTGTTCGCCTTCGCGTCGGGGCCCAGCGACATCGAGACGGCAACCCCCGACGCCGTCGCCACCGGTATGCAGGTCACCTTCCTAACGGCCGCGATTCTGATCTTCGTCGCACTCGCCTTGACCACCGGCAGCCGAGCCCTCGCAAACCAAAAACGCCGTCGGGCGGGGTCGTTAATCGCACCGGAGCTTGACCCCTTGCTCCAGTGATGAAGGGGTCAACTCAATGCTTCAAAGGCAGGTGTGGAGCGGAGCACCAATTGCTCGATTCGGCTACCGAAGGTCGATCGCGTACAAAACGCGTACACCAAGAGAAGGAACAGCGGGTCACCGCGGGCAAAGCCCCCACCACGACGACGCTCTACAAAGCCAAGCCGACGCCCGGATTCGAACCGGGGACCCCTTCATTACGAGAGATTCCGGGGG
>JBBJNX010000132.1:0-6269 GCA_037721115.1 Candidatus Limnocylindria bacterium | reverse complement strand
GGCTGGTCAGGCATTTCGGTCCCAGCATAGACTCCGCTGCTGCCGCGGGCGACGGGTCTACCGTGTCGGTCGAGCGATGAGCGCGGCGATGCCATCCAGCACGCGTTGGAGGCCGAAATCGAAGTCGTCTTCCGGATTGTCGAAGGCGCCCGCCTGGTATGCGTTGGTGATGGTGGGGTAGCGCTCTGCGGTGAAATACTCCTCCCAGAACATCTGACGCTCCGCCCACCACTCTTCGTTCGACACGCCCGAGTGCTCCGCAAGCATCGTGTCGACCTGCCGTCGCACGGCACTGCCATGCACGTACGCGACGAGCAGACTCGCGGCAGCCGGGACATCGGCGATCGACAATCCGCTGGTCGAAAGGATGCCCAACAGGCGCTCATACGCATCGAGGCTATTCGGTCCGAGGGTTGGCCGCACGCTCGACTCGACCTGGAGGATCCACGGATGACGTTCGTAGATGCGGCGGCTGGAGTGGGCATGCTCTTCAAGCCGTGGCCGCCATCCATCGTTCGCCTGCATCCGCGAGACGCCCTCGTCGCCGATGACCGTGTCGAGCATCAAGTCCAGCAGCTCGGCCTTGCCGGGCACATGCCGATACAGCGACATCGCACCGCAGCCGAAGCGCCCCGCGACGCGGCGCATGGACACGTGTTCGACGCCTTCCTCATCGGCCAGTGCAATGCCGGCTCGGGCGATCTCCGTGGCGTTCAGGGCGGGTTTCGTCCCTCGGGTGGGCCGATCGTCGGACTTCCAGAGCAGGTCGAAGCCACGACGCGGATCTGCGACGCGGTCCTTGGTCATCTGTCCCATTGTGGCAACAGGGTACGGTGTACGCAAGGAGCGTTGACGCTGACCAGGCCGGCTCGCTGTGCGAGGCGAACGCCGCTCGCCCGTAAGGCATTTCTCGGTCTGGCTCCAGACGGCCTCCGATCTTTGGGTCAGGCCGAACATCTTCGCACCGATCCTTGACACCATCGGCCGGAATGAGTACGGTGTACGCATCCAGCGTACGCCGTATTCTCGCGTGGCATTCACGTGAACAAACGATGACTCATCCCGGCGGGAATGCGCGATACGCTTGCCTCGATAACGACAGAGGATGTGGACCGTGACCCAACTCGCTCAGCGCGGGATCGCCGGGGATGTTTCAGCAAATCGTACGGTGACAACCAGCGGGCAGGCTGCCATCACGGCGGAAGGCCTGACCAAGATCTATCGGTCCAGGAAGTCGGAGGTTCGTGCCCTCGACGGAGTCGACCTGACCGTCGATGAGGGGACGGTGCTGGGTCTGCTCGGCCCCAACGGCGCAGGGAAGACGACCACCGTCCGAATCCTGGCCACCCTGCTGAAACCCGACGCTGGACGGGCGACGGTGGCTGGTTACGACGTGGTTACCCAGGCGGACGAGCTGCGCAGCGTGATCGGCCTGTCAGGCCAGTACGCCGCTGTGGACGAGAACCTGACCGCGCGTGAGAACCTGTGGATGTTCGGCCGGTTGTACCAATTGCCCAGTGCCGAGGCCACCAGCCGCGCCGGTGAGCTGCTCCAGCAGTTCGATCTCGACGAGGCGGCCGATCGCGTCGTCAAGACGTTCTCCGGCGGCATGCGTCGCCGGCTTGACCTCGCCAGTGCGCTGATCGGGCGGCCGCGCCTGCTGTTCCTGGACGAGCCCACGACAGGGCTCGATCCACGCGGCAGGATGGGCATGTGGGAGGTCATTCGAGGCCTGGTGCGCGACGGCACGACGTTGCTCCTGACGACCCAGTATCTCGAGGAGGCAGATGAGCTGGCCGACGCGATCGCGGTCGTCGACCACGGCAAGATTATCGCCCGTGGTACGGCCGATCAGCTGAAGTCGCAGGTCGGAGGCGAGCGCATCGAGGTCGTGGTCCGCGAGCACGATGACATCACGCGGACGGTGGAGCTGCTGGCGCGCGATGCCGCCGGCACCCCCAGCGCGGACCCTCACACACGCCGCATCACCGTCGCCGCCACGGGTGGCGCAGATCGGCTCATCAACGTGCTGCGAGATCTCGACACCGCGGGAATCAAGATCGACGACATCGGCCTGCGCCGCCCCACGCTCGACGACGTGTTCCTGGCGATCACCGGTCACGCCGCCGAGGATGCCGCGCCCGAGAACGGAGACAGTAAGTCATGACAGCACAGGCACTTCCGGCACCGAGCCGTGGAATCGGTCGGTTGGTCAACGACGCCCTCGTCATCACCTGGCGCAACCTGAAGAGAGTGCCGCGCATCCCTGAGCTGGCGATCTTCGCCATCCTCCAGTCGATCATGTTCGTGCTGCTGTTCGCCTTCGTCTTCGGCGGCGCGATCCCGCTGCCGGACGGCGGCAACTACCGCGAGTTCCTCTTGCCGGGCATCTTTGCCCAGACCGTGGCGTTCGCGGCGGCTACCACGGCGATCGGCATCACCGATGACATCAACAAGGGCATCATGGACCGATTCCGGTCGCTGCCCATGGCCCGCTCGGCAGTGCTCGTTGGCCGCATCATGGCCGACGTGGTCTACAACGCAGGCATCCTCGTGGTGCTGATGCTGTCCGGCCTGGCAGTCGGTTGGACCGTCCACACCGATATCTTCCAGTTCCTGGCGGGCTTTGGCCTGCTGCTGCTATTCGCCATGGCCATGTCGGCGATCGGCGTCTGGCTCGGCATGATGGTTCCGACGGTCGAGGTCGCGAACCAGGTGGCGTTCACGACGATCTTCCCGATCACGTTCCTGTCGAACGTCTTCGTGCCGCCGCAGACCCTGCCCGACTGGTTGCGGCCGGTCGCTGAATGGAACCCGGTGAGCACCCTGAGCACGTCGATTCGTGAGCTGTGGGGCAACCCGAACCCGTTTCCCGGAGCCGGTCCTCCGGGAGACGAGCCGGTGCTCGTCACGATCCTGTGGCTGGTCGGGATCGTAGCGGTGTTCACGCCACTCGCCATCCGGAAGTATCAGTCGATCAGCCGCTGATTGGAGAGCGCCGCTGCCTACCGCCGCAGGGCTTGCGTACGGCGCTCCATCAGCCGCCAGATCAGCGGCGTGAAGATCAACTGCATGGCCAGGTCCATCTTGCCGCCAGGGCAGACGAGGGTGTTGGCGCGCGACATGAAGGAGCCGGACAGCATCTGGAGCAGATACGCGAAGTCGATTCCGCGCGGATCGCGGAATCGGATCACGAGGAAGCTCTCGTCGAGCGTGGGGATGAACCGCGCGATGAACGGGTTGGAGGTGTCGACCACCGGGACGCGCTGAAAATTGATATGTGTCTTGGTGAACTGCGGAACGATGAAGTTCAGATAGTCGGGCATCCGCCGCAGGATCGTATCGGTGACCGATTCGGTGGTATGCGCTCGCACTGCCCGGTCACGGTGCAGCTTCTGGATCCACTCCAGGTTGATGACCGGCACCACACCGATCAGGAGGTCGACATGGCTCGCGATCTCGATGTCCTCGGTCACCACCGCCCCGTGCAGGCCCTCGTAGAACAGGAGTTCAGAGTCGCGAGGCACGTCCTCCCAGGCAGTGAACGTGCCTGCGGCGTGCCCGTCCTCGTCGGAGTGCAGGTAGCGACGCGTGCGCCCGCCCGCACTGTCTCCGTAGTCGCGGAAGAGCTGCTCCAGCTCCGCGAACAGGTTCGCCTCGGCGCCGAAATGGCTGAAGTGCTGATTCCCGCGCGCTGCTTCGTCAGCCATCCGCGACGCCATCTCGGCCCGGTCGTGGCGATGAAACGCGTCGCCTTCAACGAAGACGGCGTTGATCCTCTCCCGCCTGAAGATCTGTTCGAACGTCTTCGAGACCGATGTGGTGCCGGCGCCGGACGAGCCGGTGATGGCGATGATCGGGTGCGTGGCCGACACGTGGGCCTCCTATGCGGAGTCGCGGAACAGTCCGCGTGAGCCGAAGAGCGGTGCGTCGTACACGCGCTCGTTGTGATCGCGGTGGTATTCCTCGATGCGCTCGACCTCCGCCCGCGAGCCGAAGATGAACTCGGTCCGTTGATGGATGTTCGTGGGCTCGAGATCCAGCATCGGCCCATAGCCGGTGCTGGCGCGCCCCCCGGCCTGCTCGATCAGGAACCCGATCGGACTCGCCTCGTAGAGCATGCGCAGTTTGCCTCGGTGGCCATCCTCGCGTTCGTCGCGCGGGTAGAGGAAAATCCCGCCGCGCATGAGGATGCGGTGCGCCTCGGCCACCAGTGCCGCAACCCAACGCATATTGAACTCTTTCCCGCGTGGCCCGCTGTCGCCGGCCAGGCACTCGTCGACGTAGCGTTTGACGGCGGGCTCCCAGTGGCGGGCATTGGACGAGTTGATGGCGAACTCGCTTGCCCGTTCGGGCACCCTCAGGGCGGGGTGCGTGAGGATGAACTCGCCGATCTCTCGATCGAGCGTGAATCCGTACGTCCCGCGTCCGAGCGACAGGACGATCATCGTGGTCGGGCCGTACAGCGCGTACCCGGCGCACACCTGCCTGCTTCCCCGCTGGAGGAACGAGCCCGCATCGGCCTCGGTCTCTCCGGGTGGCAGCGCCAGGACGGAGAAGATCGAGCCGACCGGTGAGTTGACGTCGATGTTCGACGAACCATCAAGCGGATCGAAGGCCAGCAGGTAGCGGCCGCGGGGGAACTGGGCGGGGATGGGGTAGACATCGGCGAGCTCCTCGGAAACCATCGCCGCCAGCGAGCCGCCGCGCTCGTTGATGCTCAGAAAGATGTCGTTTGCCAGCAGGTCGAGCTTGGCCTGCTCCTCGTCCTGCACGTTCACGCTGCCGGCCTTGCCGTGCGCATCGACCAGCGCGCCCTTGCCGACGAGGTACGAGATCCGCTTGCAGGCGAGGCGGATGTCGTTGACAAGCGCCGTGAGCGTTCCGGTTGCACCGGGCGAGCGTCGCTGCTCGGCGATGATGAACTCCGTCAGGGTCTGCTGCGGTGCGAGCATCACTCGCGGCCCGCGGGTTCGGCGTCGGTGAAGACGCGGCTGGCCCTGATGTCCGAGGCTTCGATCACCATCAGGTCATCGCGCGTCAGTGCGTCGCTGCGCCGGGCGAACAGTCGGTTGGCATGTCGCAATCGTGTTCGGTCGAGGGCGTTGCGGATGGATCTCGCATTCGCGAAGTTCGGCTGCGCGCGGCGGCGAGCGATGTACTCGGCCAGCGCCGGCTCGGCATCATCGGCGAGCCGATACTGCATCTGCGCCAGCATCAACTGGGCGATGGCAAACAGCTCGCCTGGCGCATAGTCGGGGAAGTCCACGTGGTGTGCGATCCGGGAACTGAAGCCTGGATTGCTTGCGAAGAAGCCTTCCATGCGATCCCGGTAGCCGGCCAGGATGACGACCAGGTCCTCGCGCTGATCCTCCATCACCTGCAGCAGGATCTCGATCGCCTCCTGCCCATAGTCGCGCTCGTTTTCGGGCCGATGCAGGAAATACGCCTCGTCGATGAACAGCACGCCGCCCATCGCCCGCTTGAGGACCTCCTTCGTCTTGGGCGCGGTATGGCCGATGAACTGGCCGACGAGATCGTCGCGCGTCACCGCGACGAGATGTCCCTTCCGGACGTATCCCAGGGCGTGGAGGATGTTCGCCATGCGCATTGCCACCGTCGTCTTGCCCGTCCCCGGATTACCGGTGAAGCTCATGTGCAGTGACGGCGGGCCAGCCGACAGGCCCACCTTCGCCCGCAGCTTCTCCACCAGCAGCAGCGCCGCGATCTCGCGGATGCGCGTTTTGACCGGCGCCAGGCCGACCAGATCGCGGTCGAGGGTGGCAAGTACCTCCGCCACTCCCGAGTCTGCGAGCGCAGCATCGAGATCCGCGATCGGCTCGTCGGTCTGCGGTGGTTCGCTCACGGATATCGTTTCCCGGGCGCCAGGTCCGTGGCGTACGAGTGGACGGTGTAGCGGATGGAGCGTCCGGCGCCCTCCTGACGCACGAGGCCGAAGCCGGGCTCGAGCGACGGTCGGTTGACCATGAAGGAGAGTCGCAGCGTCTCGAAGCCGCGGGTCGCATCGAACGCGTTGACCTTGATGTACTGCTCGGGGAAGGCCGAGCGCGCGCTCTCGAGCTCGGTCATGACGCCCGCGGCGTCGCGCAGGTCGAACATCGGCTGGCCGAACATCTCCCAGTAGGTGTTGCGCGGATGCGGATCGTCGGTGTGCTCGATCGAGACCGCCCATCCCCGTTCGAGGCAGTATTCGACCTGGGCGCCGATCTGCTCATCGGTCAAGTCTGGCAGGTAGGAGAAGGTTCCCT